>DATCSV010000476.1:0-3196 GCA_036568285.1 Flavipsychrobacter sp.
TGATAATCAACAACTTGTGCGTGCTCTACACGCCAACGTAAATCGTTCGTTTCGGGCAAAAATTCGCTATAAAGCCTGAGAATCGCACGGTTTGCACTATCCCCTATAGCATGTGTACACAGCTGCAAATTATGGGCTTTAGAGAGTGCAGCAATTTCCCTCATTTTGCTAATGTCTGAGAGTAGCATGCCTAAATGGCCCGGCATGTCTGTGTATGGCTGCAATAAGCAGGCACCCCTGCTGCCCAGGGCGCCGTCAGCGTACAGCTTTATGCCATTGATCTGGAACTGCCCGTCTTTATAGAAACCATTTGCCGCATAAGTATTTAAGGTACTTTCATCTTGCGCCAGCAGTATTGAATTGCCGATAGTCAGCTTGTTTTGTTCGTAAAGTTGCTTTAATACGGCAATTACCTCTGATTTCACTCCACAGTCCACTACACCTGTGAGGCCGAGCGAAAAACATTCACTTTCCGCTGCTTGTAGATATTTCGTTGCTTCAACAATAGGCGGAAGGGCGGGAATAATATTCTCTACCGGTTCAGCGGCATTATCTATTAGAATCCCTGTAAGTTTTCCATTCTTTTTCTCAATAATCCCACCATCAATAGCCGTTTGTTCTGTGATGCCAGCCATGTCCAGAGCTTTTTGGTTGCACAGTACCGCATGCCCGTCTACACGCTTCAGTATTACAGGCTTGCCAGGAAAGAGGCTATCAAGGGTCGCTTTTTCCGGAAACTCCTTTATTTCCCAATCATTTTGGTCCCAACCTCGCCCGTATACCCATTCGAGGGTGTTAGTTTTTTCGTATTCCACGAGTTTGGTCAAGACTTCGTTAAAAGATCGGGTGCCTACCAGGTCCAGCCTATATGAACTCAGGCCGTAGCCGCTGAAGTGACAATGCGCGTCTATGAATCCGGGATAAACAAACTTATCCTCTGCATGTATGGTACTATCTGCGCTGTATTTGCCCTGGATGTACTCCGATGTGCCGGTTTCCAGCACCTTTCCGTCCTTTATTGCCAGACCTTCATGCACTTTGAATTGGCTGTCTGCCGTATATATCTTCGCGCCAAGAATGATAATGTCTGCCTTTTGCTTGCTGTCGCAGGAGGCAAGGACTGTTATTAAAGCCGAAAAGGCTAATAATCTACGCATATCGTTATTGGTTTTGTTCCACGTGGAACTATAAAGCTAATACTTTGTATGTATTGTTTCACGTGGAACGTTCGTTAGTTTGAATTGGATGTCGTTGTTCCACGTGGAACGTACCCAAAAAAGGGGCTATTGTGAGCCCCTTGTGTTGTATGTTATTGATAATCAAACATTAAAGAGTATAGCCAATGCCAATTCTAAAATTCAGCAAACTATTTTCACTGTATGCCATCGGTGCAAAAGACCCCAAATAACGAGGACTGACAGTAATGTTAGTGCTACTGGTGATAAAAAGACGATTGAAGGAATATTTGGTAGTATGGTTAATCCCCACCTGTAAGTCACTTACAAGTGCTTGCCTGGTGCGGTCTTCGGTAATATTACCGTCGCTTAGGGAACGGCGGGTGTAGGTATTCGTTTCTTCGTTTAAAATTATAAGTGCAGTTATGCCTAAGTAACTCTTGAAATTTTTTAACATGGGGCATTTGTCTTGTAAAATGTGGCAGGATAGGTCATATTGAGCAGACATACCGAAGTCGAAATTATTATTGGTTACGGTTAGGCCTATTGTTTCGCTATTTATCGGGCCACCCCATCCTCCCATAAATTCAGGATATTGGGCGTCGTAGCTGTATTTATACTGTGTAGAACTGATTTCGAAAGCAAACCGCTTATTTGTTTCATACCTAAGGAAGACCTGCTTTTCCCAATAATTGTGTTTGATACCCTCTCTGGCTGAAGTAATATCGAATGTATTGCCTACACCGGTCCTGAACCCGGCTGAAATCCCTTGTGCGTATGCATTTTGCCCGATAAATAGGGCGAGAACAGAAAAAAATAGATATTTCATAGCGTATTGTTTTAATAAAATTAACGAAAAACAATATTCAACCTGCGTATTTACAGTTTTTTAATGCCCATCCTTCGTAACTTTGCGCCCTTATGTTTCCTGAGTATGATGTAATAGTGGTAGGGGCAGGGCATGCCGGCTGTGAAGCCGCGGCCGCGGCAGCCAATATGGGCTCGAAAGTGCTGTTGGTAACAATGAACATGCAGACAATAGCCCAGATGAGCTGCAATCCCGCTATGGGTGGTATTGCCAAGGGGCAGATAGTGCGGGAAATAGACGCTTTGGGCGGATATAGCGGTATCGTCAGCGATAAGAGCATGATACAGTTTCGCATGCTGAACAGGTCAAAAGGACCTGGTATGTGGAGCCCCCGCACGCAAAACGACCGCATGCTCTTTGCCCAGCTATGGCGCGAAATGCTGGAAAACACCCCAAATCTTGATTTTTGGCAGGATATGGTGAAAGGCCTTATCGTTTCACGTGGAACAGTGAAAGGAGTAGTAACCGGTATGGGGCAGGAGATATACGGAAAGACCGTGGTGCTGACCAACGGCACCTTCCTGAACGGGGTAATACATGTAGGCGAAAAGCAGTTTGGTGGTGGTAGAATGGGTGAAAAAGGCGCTACCGGCATAACTGAGCAACTGGTAGAACTGGGCTTTGAAAGTGCCCGCCTGAAGACTGGAACCCCCCCCAGGGTAGATGGCCGCAGCCTGGACTACAGCAAAATGGAGGTGCAGGAAGGGGATACCGAGATCGTAGGGTTTTCATATTTGCCCGTAGACAGGATCAAACCGGAACAACAGCGCTGCTGCTGGATAACCTATACCAGCAATGAAGTACACGAAATACTGAAAACGGGTTTCGAGCAATCGCCCATGTACCAGGGTAGGATAAAGGGAAGCGGCCCACGCTATTGCCCCAGTATTGAGGATAAGATCAGCCGCTTTGCCGAGCGGGAGCGTCATCAGCTGTTTGTAGAGCCCGAGGGGTGGAACACAGTAGAGATATATGTGAATGGCTTCAGCACTTCTTTGCCCGAAGATGTACAGTTCAAAGCCCTGAAAATGGTACCGGGTTTTGAGAACGTGAAGTTCTTCCGCCCCGGCTATGCCATAGAATATGATTATTTTCCGCCGACACAGCTGCAGTTCACATTAGAGACAAAGCTGATCAGCGGCCTGTACTTTGC
>DATCSV010000477.1:0-7131 GCA_036568285.1 Flavipsychrobacter sp.
GCTCAGCGTGTACCTACCATTACAGGTTCGCTGACAGAACTGGTAACCGTACTGGGTAAGAAAACAACCGCAGAAGAGATCAACGCGGCTATGAAAGCGGCTGCTAACGAGAGCTTCGGATATACTGAAGACGAGATCGTTTCCAGCGACGTTATCGGTACATCTTACGGTTCACTGTTCGATGCTACACAAACTAAAGTAATGACAGTAGGCGATACGCAACTGGTAAAAACTGCCAGCTGGTACGACAACGAGATGAGTTATGTATCTCAGTTGGTACGTACTGTTAAGCACTTCGCAGGACTGATAAGCAAGTAACATATAAATGAAGGGCTCGATGTTAAGAGCCCTTCATTTTTCAACTAATAGCGATCACCAATGTTAATATTGTCGAAAACATACTAGCAACACATTCTTATGAGCAAATTCAGCAATTACGACTTCAGCGGCAAAAAAGCATTGGTACGCGTAGATTTCAATGTGCCGATAAAAGACGGTGTGATAACAGACGACACCCGTATGCGTGCCGCCATACCTACTATCAAAAAAATACTAACAGACGGCGGCAGCGTGATAGTAATGAGCCACTGGGGCCGCCCCTTGAAAGAAATAAAAAAAGACCCATCAAAAAACTTTGCCGACTTTACACTAAAGCGTATACAAGACCACCTGGCCAAACTATTGGAGACGGAGGTAGACTTTGCTACCGACCCCATAGGCAAGGAGGCGCAATTGAAGGCCGCTGAATTACCGACGGGCGGTGTTTTGTTGCTGGAAAACCTGCGTTTCACCCAGCATGAAGAGGGGGGCGACCGTGAATTCGCAAAGAAGCTGGCTGAATTGGGCAGTGTATATGTAAATGACGCTTTTGGTACCGCACACCGTGCACACGCTTCTACAGCCGTTATAGCCGAGTTCTTTCCTGTGGAAGATAAAATGTTCGGACTGCTGATGGAAGCGGAGATAAAAGCAGCTGAGAAGGTGATGCACGATAATCAGAAGCCTTTTACTGCTATTATAGGTGGTGCTAAGGTGTCTGATAAGATATTGATCATAGAAAACTTGCTGGATAAAGCTACTGACATCATTATAGGCGGTGGTATGGCTTATACCTTCTTCAAGGCGCAGGGGGGTAAGATAGGTAATTCCCTCTGTGAGGACGACCGCCTTGATACAGCAAAAGAACTGCTGAAGAAAGCGGAAGAAAAGGGGGTATGCATACACCTGCCTTCAGACAGCATACTGGCAGACAAGTTTGCGCCGGATGCAGAAACTTCATCATCTGCCAATACAGAAATACCAGACGGCTGGATGGGATTAGATATTGGCCCGATAGCATGCGATACTTTCAGCAAAGTGGTGAAAGAGTCGAAAACCATACTTTGGAACGGCCCTATGGGTGTGTTTGAAATGGAGAAATTTCAGCACGGTACTAAAACGATAGCTGAAGCCGTGGTGGAAGCGACTAAAAACGGCGCCTTCTCCCTGGTGGGTGGCGGCGATAGTGTAGCTGCAGTCAATAAATTTGGCTTTGCTGATGATGTAAGCTACGTGTCTACCGGCGGCGGCGCTATGCTGGAGTTCTTTGAAGGAAAAGACTTGCCGGGTATAGCTGCAATACGCAAGTAAACGTACTTTTATACTATATGTAAGAGAGCCTGCGTAAGCAGGCTCTCTTTATTTACTTCTGGAGAAAGAAACGCCACACTTTGTTGATAACAGTCTTCTGTTCATTCACAGTCATCCCGGCATATATAGGCAATCGCAGCAGGCATTGGTCATAATTTTCACATTCAGATAATTCCCGGCCATCATGTTTATCCCCAAAGTAGTCGGAACTGTGTAGGGGATTGTAGTGAAATACTGCCGATATGCCCATTTTCTTTAAATTGGTTCTGAGTGCTTCCCGCGTTTTATGGTCAGGTAATACCAGGTAGAAAATATGCCCGTTGTGTACTGCATAATCAGGTATAACAGGCAGCCTGGCAAAGCCAAGTACTTCAAGTTCCTTCAGTTCTTCATAGTACCTGTGCCAGATTGCCATGCGCTTAGCTTGTATCTTTTGTAGTTGCTCCAGCTGGGCATACAGGAAAGCGGCCGTCATCTCGTTGGGCAGGAAAGATGAACCAACATCTACCCAGCCGTATTTATCCACCTCTCCTCTCAGAAAGTTCGCACGGTTGGTGCCTTTTTCGCGTATCACTTCCGCCCGGCTGCTGAACTGTTTATCATTGATCATGAGCATCCCACCCTCGCCTGAGATGATATTCTTTGTTTCGTGGAAAGACATTACCCCAAGGTGGCCAATGGTTCCCAGCGCTTTGTTTTTGTAGTATGCATCTACTGCCTGCGCAGCATCTTCCACCACATACAGGTTGTGCCTGTCGGCAATATCCATTATCCTGTCCATGTCGGTTGCAATGCCGGCATAGTGAACCACCACGATCGCTTTGGTCTTTGGTGTTATCAACGCCTCAATGCTGTCTTCATCTATTCCCGGAAAGTCACCACGGCTATCCGCAAAGACAGCTTTCGCTCCTCTCAGAATAAATGCATTGGCAGTAGAAACGAATGTATAAGAGGGCATGATCACTTCATCGCCGGGCTGTATATCCAGTAGTATTGCGGCCATTTCAAGTGCGTCTGTACACGATGTTGTCAGCAGGCACTCATTCACGTTGTACATCATCTTAAAGTACTCCTGGCACTTGCGGGAATAATGGCCATCTCCTGACAGCTGTCCTTTTGATAATACATCGTTTATGTACCTCTGTTCGAAACCTGTAAGGTATGGCCGGTTAAACGGAATATCAGTTTCCGGGATTTCTTTGTCGCGGAATGATTTTATTATGTCACCGTTAATGGCATGCATAACAAACAAGCCTTTTAGTGCCGCCGTTATCGTCATCATGTTAGACATCATATATGTAATGCTTTATTGTTTTTATCTCTTATCCTGCTACCAAATTTATAGCGCCAACAGAGCTGTTAACAATTTTGAGGCTTTGAATAACATGCGTTTTGCAGGTGGATAACATCTTGTTAGGAAATGATTTTCTGAAATGCAGAAGTCGTATTTTCCCGTTCAGAAAAACGACAGGTATGGCATTGTTCAGTAAACTTGGTAAGTATTCAAACTTTGCGCTGTTAGTAATGCGCGCTGGTGTTGGAGGAATGATGATATTACATGGGTACCCCAAGCTGTTGGGCGGACCAGAACGCTGGGGAAACCTTGGTGAGGCGATGGCTCATTTCGGAATCACGTATGCGCCTGAATTTTGGGGCTTTATGGCGGCTTTTTCTGAAGCTGTGGGTGGGCTGTTGCTGCTTTTGGGCTATCTGACCCGTCCTGCAGCATTGCTGTTATTCATTACTATGGTGGTAGCGGCAGCTAAACATATAGGAGGTGGTGACCCTTTCTCCAAGTCGTACCATGCCATTGAGCTGGCATTTGTGTTCTTCGGGCTGTTTATTCTTGGCCCGGGAAAATATTCAATTGATAAAGGTTAGGGGGCTACTTTTAATCTCAGGTTGTTCAGGCGGCCTTTATTATTACTGGTGAGCGCAGTTTTTATACCATCGATTATATTGTCAACAATATAGCTCTTTTTGTTGCGTGTATTCCGCTTGCTGTTTACGATATATGTATCGTCCTCCGAAAGGGTGTATATCAGCGGCAATGTTGCATACTTGATGCTTTTAAGGATACGCTGGTAAAGATTGGTGGCAGACGGCTGATCCTCAACCGGGTTGATTATCAGCACATCCGGGCGTACTTCCTCTATCATGTCATTGATAACATGCTCATCACATCTATACACAAGGAACCCCCTTGAGCGTAAAAGTTCAGCATCGGGCTCCTGGCTGAACTTATCTCTTCCGGTTAATAATACTTTCAATCGCATAGCTTAGTGTTTTAGCTATATATATAAACGTAAAAATCGTGCCAATGGTTTGTAAGGCGTCTGAATAATACTAATTGATGACAATTGGGTCATTCGGGGGAAATAGACCGGCTAAGTTTTCGATATATGGTAAAAATAGTGTATCTTTATCGGCCATTCAAAAATTCAGATGCTATGCAAATCAGGACATCCGATATCGAGTTGAAATACCTGGCTGATAATAACAAGGAGGAGTTGAAGCCGGTTCTTACATCTTTCATTTCTGAATATGGAGGACATTTTGCAGGCGGTGCTACGGGTAACTCGACCGGTGAGCTGCTGGATTATTTTGAAGAGCATAGGGTAGAGCACGGCATAAGCATTGGCGGTCTGTACGTCAACAACAATACATTGATCGGACTTGGCGGGTTTCATTACCTGGAAGATACAGGGCTGTACGAAGTAGTTTGTGCCGTTTTGCCACAATTTGAAGATAACCATGCAATTGCACTGAATCATCTGATATTACAGGCTTTCGGCAGTCTTATGATGGACAAGTTATGTGCCCGGGCTGTTCCGGCATCTGTTACAGACGTTTGCCTGGCAAATAGTGGTTTTGTGTTTTCCGGCGAGAGAGTTTTTATGAAAGAAGATGACGGGCGAATATGGAATTACTACGAATTAGAAGATGAGAGTAATCTCGTATCTGCAGAAAGTACAACTGCATATAGCGATAATGAGTGGGACGCGCTGTTCTGATAGGTTCCCTCCCCGACAAGTGTCTTTAGTCGCCGGCTGCTGTATGCTAAGGAGTGGTGACAGATATCGGTAATATTTTTCCATTGATAAAATTATGTGCCTGCTGACTAAAGAAAGCTATAAACGCAGCCATATCACTACTCTCAACCGGTGCTTTATAGCCGGGAAAGGCATCCTGTAGCATAGACGTATTGACTGCACCCAGGGCCAGGCAATTTACATGTATCCTGTATTCTTTCAATTCCTCAGCCAATGTTTCTGTAAGATTACCCAAAGCTGCCTTACTGGCGCTGTAGGCACTTAGCCCTTTAAACTTGCTGGTACCTGTGAAGCCCCCCATACTGCCAATATTTACTATGTGGGACAACTCACCGTGGCTCATATAGGGTAACAGCAGTTGTACCAGGTTGACCGTTGCAAAAAGGTTCGTATTGAATACCGATTGCCAATCTTCAACGGTAGATTCAATGAATGGCTTATTGATTAATATCCCGGCATTATTCAGTAGCACATCAATACGTTGGTGCCCGGCTACAATCTCTTCGACACCTTTTGCCGTGAGGTTCAGCAAGTCAGTGGGGTAGGTTTTGATATTGTTGTACCCCTTGTCAGCCGCTGCTTGCGCCAACCTCGCCAGGCCTGATTTGTCGCGAGATAATGCAATGACATTATTGTCGCGCTTTTCTGCGAGTGCTAATGCTGTATCAAATCCTATTCCTTTGCTGGCGCCGGTTATTATTATATTCATCTTATGTGTACGCTATCAGTATCCTGTAAATAAAGGCAATTTAGATTATATTTTTAAACTCATGGGGTATCATGCAAACAGCCGTTACACATTGTAACGGCTGTTGAGATTTTCTATATCATTTACCTGTTATTGAGCCCTTTTGTAGGGTTTTGCACTCCTGAATCGGTGAGTTATGTTGAACTGTACCTGCGGTATGTTATGCAGGCTCTTTGAGATCTCTTTTTGGCCGAAGGTTGTGGAGTTGTTCCATACAGATTTGCTGACACGGAGGTCTAACCTCAAACCTGGTAAAGCCTGGTAACCAACACCGAGCATCGGCGCTATATTCATGGACGGTGTAAAGTCGCTCAGTAATATCTGTTTTTGAGTAGCGAACTTTGGCTCTGTGGTAGAAGTGAGCGACTGCTCCAGCAGGTAGCGTTGCTCTACTTCCTGTATATTACTTATTTTAAAGTTATACCTGAAGTTTCCACCCAGCATATATATCCACCTGTCTTTACTATAGGTAACCAGCAGGGGTACCTCCAGCGCTGCATAGCTACCGAAGTTGTAGTAATGCTCCATCGAATCGTAAGTATACAGGCCCTGGCCGTTTACGTTGGCAAACTTGACATTGGTAATAAAGTCATCCTGCATTTTCTCCTTAGCAAAATTGAACCTGTGTGCATATTTCACCTCCGCCAGTATGCTCCAGCGGTCGCTGACAGACAGGTTGGCCGCAAGGCCCGCATGTACGCCCAGGTTGCCATTTACTGTACCGTTGATACCACCCACTATACCAGGATAGAACTTCATAGCACCCATCCTGAATTTTGCATTGCGTACCATTTCTTCAAACCTGTGTGGGTTGTAGTTTTTCATTTTTTTGGCTGCCACCTTATGGTCACCCAGTTTTTGCATACCGGTATTTTCGTTACTAACCTCTTTATTAGAAGCCGGTGCAGCAGCAGCAGGGTTCATATTACTACCGCTGTTGTTATCGTCCTTCTTGTTCAGTGCCAACACTTCCTGGTCTTTTGGCACTCTCACCTTCATTACATCCTCACCATTGAATATGGTATCCTTCTTAACTACACCGTTTTTAGTTTCACGTTCCTGTATTTCTATCTTCTGGTAGGGCACTTCTTTTTCCTCGTGTCCGGCACCGGTCGAATTATTGTTTTTGGGCGTATTGCCGGGTTCTTTTTTATTGGATGCAACGGGCTCATTCCGGTCGGTATTTGTATTGTTGTTACCGCCTGCATTTTGAGCAGCCAGTCCGTTGCGCGTATTTGTTGTCTTTTGTTGTCCGCCGGCATTGCTTGCCAGGTAAGGCAATGAAGCTTCAACATCAGGTTGTTTTGTACTGCGAGTACTCTGCCCGGCTTTTCCTGTTGCAGCCTTTTCAGGGGCAACAGTGCCTGGGTTTATACTGCTACCGGATGATGCGACCGGATCCTGGTTGTTGTTTTTTGTTGCATTTTGTGCAATATCCGTATTGCCTGTTCCTGTTGTATTTTGTTGTGTTTTGTTAGTGCTATTGGCTGTTTGATTCTTGTCAGTTGTATTAGTTGACTGTTGCTGTGCTATAGCAGTAGCATTCTTTTTAACAACTGCAACATGGTTGCGTTCGTCATTTGTTGCATTTTGTTGCGGCTCTTTTACGTCAGCGGCAATTGTGGTCATTTCAGCCATTTCGGCTTGCCCGGCAGCCTGGGACTCCTCAGCTTCCTGTGGTAGGGCTGTATTAGCTGCTAC
>DATCSV010000478.1:0-2367 GCA_036568285.1 Flavipsychrobacter sp.
CAACTTACCCTCATCGGGCACGTCTTTACCAGCCAGTATTTTCAGCAAGGTAGATTTACCGCTGCCGTTGCGCGCCACAAGCGCTATTTTATCCCCCTCGCTGATGTGGAAGGTAATATTCTCGAATAACGGCTTTACCCCGTATGATTTGGTAAGTCCTTCTGCCGACACGTAATGCATAGGGCGCAAAGATAAGTTATAGTGTGCTGTTAGCTATAGCGTGGCTGTAACATAATCTTCACCCCAATTATCCAACAACTTTTGCAAAGCCTGGTAGTTTTTATCCAATGGATAGTGCTTCTCCCATATATGCAGAATGTGCTCCAGTCTATTTTTCTCACCATCAAGAAACGCTTCAGTGCCTTTTGCATAATAATACCATGTTTTGGCATCGGTATTCCCAAACCATTTGTAGAATATTGAATACGTATTTTTAAAATGGACTTTTGCCAACTTATTCAAACCCGCCTTTGCATACATCTGGCCCGCATGCCAGTTTAGCGAATGCCAATTAACCTTTTTCTTCTTGTGTGAGAAAAGATAAAGAGTAATAGCAGCAGCAGCCTGTTGATATTGTTGCTCGTTGGCCAACTTGCGCCAACAGCAGGTATCTGCATCAAACTCTTTTTGTGGATAGGTTTCCCAATCTGCGGATATGGATGACTTATCAGATTCCCATTGGGCTAAACATAGCATATTGAACCCAATACATGCAATAATAGTCAGCATGAATGTTTTCATAACCCCGATTTACAGTAAAGATAATGACACATATAATAAATGCCCGTGCGTCACGGGCATTTATTAACACGTTACATCATCGCTACACTCCTGTTCAGGAAGTTGGTGAGGTCTTCGCCTTTCAGCATATCCTGCGAAAGCAGTGCCAGGTCGAAGGCATGGCGGGCGATACGTACCTGCTCATCTTCGTTGTCCGCCTTCAATATCCGGCTGACAAGCGTATGATTACCATTGATGCCCACTTTATAATTCTCAGGCATAGCGCCAAACATGGCCATACCATTCATCTCTGCCATCTCTTTCATGCGGCGGCTCATTTCGTCCATCGTTACGGTTACCGGCAGTTCATCAGGGCTGATACTTTCCACTTCCACTTTCATATTGGGTTTGGTTACAGCCTTCTCAAAAATCTCTTTTACCTTTTTAGTTTCGTCTTCAGTCAGCACATGCTCCGGCGCGTCTGATGTTTTGATGAGGTTATCCATTACATCAGAATCCACACGTTTCAGGTTGGTCTTTTCCAGTTTATATTCCAAGTAACTCACAAAATGCTTGTCGATAGGCGAGTCCATCTGCAATACATCATAACCACGCTTGGCAGCAGCCTGTACGTAGAAGTTTTGCTTCTCCGGTTCGTTGGCATACAGATACACCAACTGTCCGTCCTTATCCGTCTGAGCGGCAGATACTTTGTTTTTATACTCCTCCAGGGTGTAGAATTCACCCTTGGTGTTGGTCAACAATGCGAAATCTTTTGCCTTGTCGTAAAACTTCTCATCAGTCACCATGCCATATTTCACAAATACGCCTATATCCGGCCATTTTTTCTCGTATGCAGCACGGTCGCCTTTAAACAACTCAGCCAGTTTATCGCCTACTTTTTTGGTAATGTAGCTATTGATCTTTTTTACATTACTATCAGCCTGCAGGAAACTGCGGGACACGTTCAAGGGTATATCCGGAGAGTCTATAACCCCATGCAGCAGCATCAGGAACTCCGGCACAATCTCCTTCACCTCATCGGTAATGAACATCTGGCGGCTGAACAGTTTTATCTTGTTCTGCTGCAGCAGGTTCATGTCTTTCTTCAACTTAGGGAAGTACAATACGCCCGTCAGGTTAAAAGGATAGTCCACGTTCAGGTGTATCCAAAATAGCGGGTCTTCGCTCATAGGATACAGCTCCCTATAAAAGTTCAGGTAGTCCTCATCTTTTAGCTCGGTAGGCGACTTGGTCCATATAGGGGTGGTATTGTTGATGATATTATCTACCTCTACCGATGTATACTTAGGGTTGCCTTCTTCATCTTCACCATCCGCCACCTGTTCGGTCTTTGTGCCAAATTTGACAGGTACAGGTAAAAAACGGCAGTGTTTGTCCAGTATCGCCTTCAGCCTGTATTCATCCAGGAACTCTTTAGAATCTTCGTTGACGTGCAGGATAATATCCGTACCCACCGTTTGGCGATCGCCGGTGCTTATAGCAAATTCTGTGCTGCCGTCGCACTCCCAGCGGGCAGGTTCAGAACCTTCTTTATAAGACAGTGTATTGATCTCCACCTTATCAGCCACCATAAAGGCTGAATAGAAACCCAGGCCAAACTTACCTATGATCTCATTGGCATCT
>DATCSV010000479.1:0-2780 GCA_036568285.1 Flavipsychrobacter sp.
TCGAGATGGCTGAACGGTTCATCGAGCAGCAGCCACTCAAAAGGCTGGGACAGCGCCCGCACTATGGCCACCCGTTGCTGTTCTCCGGCAGACAGTGTGCCGACAGGGGTGTCGAGTTTGTTTTTCAGGCCCAGGCGCTCCAGCCATTGTTCAGCATCGTAGCCCGTTACCGTGTCTGTAATACGGCGCTTGATATCTATGTTTTCCCATACCGTCAGTTCGGGAAATAGCCGCAGGTCTTGAAAAACAATGCTGATGGATGCGGCACGCAGTTGCGATAGCTGCATGGCTGTGATCTCCTGCAGGTTGTAAGCACTCCAGTGTATCTTGCCTGCAAAATCTTTGCGCAATCCGTAGAGGGTATTAATGAATAAAGTTTTGCCCGAGCCTGAAGGCCCCTGCACCAATACCTGTTCGCCCTGGTTGAACACCATATCCTGCTCCCACGCCGTAGCATTGTAGGTATTGTGCTGTTGTTTCAGGGGCAACGGAACAAGATGGTTGATACTGAGCCGCATGGAAGAACTATCCTCTTAGTGTTAAATCCTGCCAAAAGTAATGAAGATTAACCCCGAAACATAACCAAAGCGTTTTGAAAATCGTTATATTTAAGTAGAAGATGTGCGGTGGTATTAAAGGGTGGTATTAATAAGACTCTAAAAATAAACGGTTATGGTGAAACGCATATTTGACATAGTGGCCAGGAGAGTGAAGGAAGAGCCTTCGTCTGTGTTGTTTGCCGGCAAAGAGGGTGGGGCATGGCGTACCTATACTACAGCCGAAGTGTGGGATATGGCACGGCACCTGTGTGGCGGCTTACAGTCGCTGGGTATAGCCGGAGATATATCGGAGCCGGAGCAGCAGGAGAAAATAGCCATCGTATCACCTAACAGGCCGGAGTGGCTGATGACTGATATGGGTGTGCAAATGAGTGGTGCAGTGCTGACACCGTTATACCCCACCATCAGTACGGGCGAGATGGAGTATATACTGAAAGAGGCGGAAGTGCATGTTTTGTTCGTGGCTGATGAGCAGTTATATAAACGTTTCAAAGCTGCTTTCGACAATGTGCCCACGCTCAAGCATATTTATTCCTTTGATCAAATACCCGGCGTACACCACTGGACGGAGTTAATTTATAAAAAGCTCGCTCCCGACCAGGATATCATCAACAAGATAACAGAAGATACACTGGCGACCATCATCTATACATCGGGCACTACGGGCAATCCCAAAGGCGTTATGTTGAGCCATAAAAATATTGTGAGCAATGTGTACGATTCTATGCCGGCGTTTTCGTTTGCAGAACGCGGGGCCAAGACACTGAGCTTCCTGCCGCTGAACCATATATTCGAGCGAACGGTAAGTTATATATACATAGATGCGGGATTGAGCATCTATTATGCAGAGAGTATGGAAACCATCGGCGATAACCTGCGCGAGGTGCAACCATTGGTATTCACCACCGTGCCACGCTTGTTGGAGAAGGTGTATGAAAAGATACTGGGCAAAGGACAGGAACTGACGGGCATCAAAAAAGCATTGTTCTTCTGGGCGCTGAAGCTGGGCTTTCAATACGATAATGTGAACAAGGGCAGCCTTTGGTACAGGATACAATTAGCCATAGCCAATGCACTGATATTTAAAAAATGGAGAGAGGCACTGGGTGGTAACGTAAAAGCTATAGTAACGGGCAGCGCACCTTGTCAGCCCCGGTTGATACGTGTGTTCACCGCCGCGAAGATCGTCATTATGGAAGGATACGGTCTGACGGAGACGTCGCCTGTGGTGTCGGTTAACAGGTTTGAAAGTGAAGACAGGCGTATTGGCTCCATAGGTACACTGATAGACAATGTAGAAGTGAAAGTGGCTGAAGACGGTGAGATATGGTGCCGGGGCAATAACATCATGATGGGTTATTACAAACACCCCGAACTGACTGCCGAGGTAATGACACCGGACGGATGGCTAAAAACCGGCGACATAGGTGAATGGGTGGAAGGCCGTTTCCTGAAAATTACTGACCGCAAGAAAGAGATATTCAAGACATCGGGCGGTAAATATGTAGCCCCGCAGGTGATAGAAAACAAACTGAAAGAAAGCCAGTATATAGAGCAACTGATAGTGATGGGGGCGGGGCAGAAGTTTGTAAGCGCCTTGATAGTACCCGGCTATATGAACCTGCGCAACTGGTTGAAGAATACAGGGCTTTCAGCACCGGAGAGCAACGAAGAACTGATAGCTATGCCGGAGGTGATCAATAAAATTCAGAAAGAGATAGATAGATACAACCCCTTGTTCAGCCATACAGAGCAGATAAAACGCTTTGTGTTACTACCGCACGAGTGGACCATAGACACAGGTGAACTGACACCATCGTTGAAGATCAAACGCAAAATAATAGAGCGCAAATACGAAGAACAGGTAAGGATGATATACGGCAGCAGCGAATATTAGAAGCTGACGCCAATATTGTTTTTGAAAATCTTAATGGCTATAGCCAGCAGTATCACGCCAAAGAACTTGCGCACCACAATGATACCCGCCGGGCCCAAGGCACGCTCAATGAGTTTGAGCGAACGCAGGATAATGAATATCACCACCAGGTTGATAAGGATAGATATAAGGATATTGTAGGCATGATAGGTAGCCTTAAGGGACATAATCGTGGTAAGTGTACCCGAGCCGGCAATCAAAGGGAAAGCCACCGGCACAATATTCCCCGATTTTTCACCACTTTCGGTCTTGAAGAAGTCCACACCGAGTATCATTTCCAGCCC
>DATCSV010000480.1:0-2631 GCA_036568285.1 Flavipsychrobacter sp.
ACTACTGAGCAGTTGAGCTTCATAGGCAGGGAGGAAGGGGTAGTAGCTACTGCAAATGTGTTGTTGGCTAAAAAGTAAAAAACGACTAAAAATGGATAGCCTGTTAACGGTTGCCCTTTTTCCTGAGGTCTAACCTGAAGAGAATGTCAAGGCTCAACATGTGACCGTACTTAAAGGAAAAGCCATCAGTAAAAGATAATATCTGTGGTTGGTATAATACACCGGCGTATAAAAAATAAACTATCCGGAAATAAGCAGTGAAACTGCCGCCTAAACCCCAGTTGTTGTACCTGGTTGAACTATCTATATTCAGTTTATTATTAAACTTACCATAACGAAGGCCATGATAACTTAGAAGTGGCCCATACCCGACATCAAACCTATTCCATACATGATTCTGTCGTGCATTTATAAAAAAGGATACTGCAGCCTGTGCATAATTCCAACCAGAGCTATCGGGGAACCTTTCGCCTGGAGGTGTAGCGTTCACTACGCCAATACTGAAGGACATAAAGCTATTACTGGTATTACAATGGTTAGCTCCTATCGAAAATCCAAGGATTCCTGCCTGTTCGTACGGGGGGGTACCAGGCGGTACGGAATAAAGGTAATTTATGAATGGCACAGACAAGCTCAAATGAGTTTTACCTTTCCCCCATATCGTTTGATATAGCGCCTTATCTTCTTGTGCAGAAAGAAGCTTCAAAAAAGTTAAATTGAATACCACGACTAGGTAAATAGCGTATTTCATATTGGTAGGTTACCCGCACGTGAAATCAACAATAATGCCAGTTTAAACTAATTGCCCATATTTATTTAGATTAGACCCAAACAGCGTACCTTTGCACACTTTAATAGTAGCATGCAACACATAAGAAATTTCTGTATAATAGCGCATATTGACCACGGTAAAAGTACCCTGGCAGACAGGTTGTTGGAATTCACCCACACCATATCCGACCGCGATATGCAGGCGCAGGTGCTGGACGACATGGACCTGGAACGAGAGAAGGGAATTACCATCAAGAGCCACGCTATACAGATGGACTATGAGTATAAGGGAGACCAATATACCCTGAACCTGATAGACACCCCCGGCCACGTAGACTTCTCTTACGAAGTATCGCGTGCCCTTGCTGCATGCGAAGGAGCGTTGCTGCTGGTAGACGCCTCACAGGGCATACAGGCACAGACCATTTCCAACCTGTACCTGGCGCTGGAAAACGACCTGGAGATCATCCCTGTCATCAATAAGATTGACATGGAAGGCGCTATGATAGAAGTAGTGACCGACCAGATAGTAGACCTGATAGGCTGCAAGCCTGAAGAGATCATACACGCCAGCGGTAAATCAGGTATAGGTATAGAGGAGATATTGGAAGCTGTAATAGAAAGGATACCTGCTCCCAAGGGGAACCCCGATGCGCCACTGCAGGCCTTGATATTCGACAGCGTGTTCAACTCTTTCAGGGGGGTGATTGCTTACTACCGTATTATCAACGGCAGTATACACAAGGGAGAAAAGATAAAATTCTACCATGCTGACGAGGAGTATTTTGCTGACGAGGTAGGTATATTGAAATTGGGCCTTACACCTAAGAAAGAAGTAAAAACAGGTGATGTAGGTTATGTGATAACCGGCATTAAGAATGCCAAAGAGATAAAGGTAGGGGATACCATCACAACAGTGGCCAATCCGCATATAGAAGCTGTGAAAGGCTTTGAGGAAGTAAAGCCGATGGTATTCGCAGGTATATTCCCTGTAGTAACGGAAGACTTTGAAGAGCTGCGCGACTGTATGGAAAAACTGCAGTTGAACGACGCGTCCCTCACTTTCGAGCCGGAGACATCTCAGGCGCTGGGTTTTGGATTCCGTTGCGGTTTCCTGGGCATGCTGCACATGGAGATCATACAGGAAAGGCTGGAGCGTGAGTTCAACCAGACGGTGATAACCACCGTACCCAACGTGAGCTTTAAAGCCTACCTGACCCGTGAAAAGGATAAGGCGATTATAGTAAACAATCCAAGCGAAATGCCCGACCCCAGCAGGCTGGACAGGATTGAAGAACCTTTTATCCGCGCGCAGATAATAACCCTGCCTGATTATATCGGTAATATTATGAGCCTTTGTCTGGGTAAACGTGGTATGCTTATCAACCAGCACTACCTTACACCCACGCGTGTAGAGTTGATATTTGAAATACCGCTGACGGAGATAGTATTTGACTTCTACGATAAACTGAAATCTTCTACCCGTGGTTATGCTTCGTTCGACTACCATCCGCTGGACTACCGTGAGAGTGACATAGTGAAGATGGATATCCTGCTGAACGGCGATAAGGTGGATGCATTGAGCGCATTGATACACCGCAGCCGTACACAGGATTTTGGACGTAAACTTTGCGCCAAACTGAAAGAGTTGCTGCCCCGTCAACAGTTTATGATAGCTATACAGGCAGCAGTTGGTGCCAAAGTAGTGGCCCGCGAAACAATATCGGCCATGCGTAAAGACGTTACCGCCAAGTGCTACGGTGGTGACATCAGCCGTAAACGTAAACTGCTGGAAAAGCAGAAAGAAGGTAAGAAGCGTATGCGCCAGATAGGCAACGTGGACATACCGCAGGAAGCCTT
>DATCSV010000481.1:0-2703 GCA_036568285.1 Flavipsychrobacter sp.
GTAAAAAAGACGGCCCCTACCGCAAAAACTACGAAACCGCCATGCCGCAGGAAACGGGTATTTACAAAGATGGCCAGCGGGAAGGCCTCACCACCTGGTACTACGCAAGTGGCAACCGTTATGCCGAGTTCACTTACAAAAACGGCAAAAAGGAAGGCACCTGCACGATATACAGCGAAAAAGGGGATATCATAGAACGAGGGGAATACAAAGACGATGTAAAAGCCGGCCTGTGGAAAGAGTACTACCCCAACAATAAAGTAAAAGCTGAAGGCATATACGTGAACGATGAAAAGCGGGAGGAATGGAAAGAATATGATGAAACAGGCAAACTGATAAAGACCACAAAACACTAAGCTACACATGGCACAGACTATACTGGTAATAGACGATGAACGCGCTATACGCAATACGCTGAAAGACATCCTTTCCTTCGAAGGTTTTGAGGTGGAGGAAGCAGCCGATGGTGCGGAAGGACTGGAGATGATAAAGGCCAAAGACTACAACTGCATACTGTGCGATGTGAAGATGCCCAAAATGGATGGCATAGAGGTGTTGGAGAAAGTAAAAGAGCTGAAGCCCGATATACCCTTCGTGGTCATATCCGGCCACGGTAATATTGAAACCGCGGTAGATGCGGTGAAGAAGGGCGCTTTCGATTTTATATCCAAACCACCCGACCTCAACCGACTGCTGATAACCATACGCAATGCTATGGACAGGGGTTCGCTGGTAACCGAGACCAAACAACTGCGCAAGCGTATATCGCGCAACGCGCAGATGATAGGCAGCTCTGCCGCTATGAAGCACATACACGACACCATAGCCAAAGTAGCGGCTACCGATGCCCGTGTGCTGATAACCGGTGCCAATGGTGTGGGCAAAGAACTGGTGGCGCGCAATATTCACGAACTGAGCTCCCGCGCCAACGGGCCCATGATAGAAGTGAACTGCGCCGCTATACCGTCCGAACTGATAGAGAGCGAACTGTTCGGCCACGAGAAAGGCTCTTTTACCTCGGCCATCAAGCAACGTATCGGCAAGTTTGAGCAGGCTAAGGGTGGCACACTCTTCCTGGATGAGATAGGCGATATGAGCCTGGACGCGCAAGCCAAAGTGCTGCGCGCCCTGCAGGAAAGCAAAATAACCCGTGTAGGCGGCGACAAAGAGATAAAGGTAGACGTACGCGTAATAGCCGCTACCAACAAAGACCTGATGCAGGAGGTGGAAGACAAGATGTTCCGCCTCGACCTGTACCACCGCCTGGGTGTGGTCATCATACAAGTGCCTACACTCAACGAGCGCACCGAAGACATACCCGAACTGGTAGAGCATTTTATAGAAGACATCAGCAACGAATACAACCAGGGCAAAAAGGAAATAGAAAAAGCCGCACTGGATGCTATGCAAAAACACAACTGGACCGGCAATATCCGCGAGCTGCGCAATGCCGTAGAGCGCCTCATTATCTTCAGCGATAAGAAGATAACCAGGAAGGATGTGGAGCTGTATATTTTAGGCAAGTAAGCATAGTGCCCGGACCATGGTGTTTGCGAGGAGGAACGACGAAGCAATCTGTTATGTCGGGCCTCCGCAAGACCTGTTAACTTGTATTTACTTCCATTCCCTTATCTTAGTAACTATGGCTTTACCCTTATCGTTTTTCGCAATAGCTATGTCCTTCTTCGCTTTGGGCATGAGCTACTTCAGCAAGGCAAAGAAAATGCCGGACAGCACCACAGGCGAAGCCGCTGCGAAGAAGAAGGTGAATGATACAGGCATTGCCTTCCTTGTAATGGCGATATCGTTCATCCCCCTGGCGGTAACATTTGCTGTACGGTAGTTACAATAGCCATTTGCCCCTGTTGTCAAAGACGGGCATTGACAGGTGACATCAGTCATAAGAAAGAGTGGACAGAATGCTCCCTACTCCTCAAGATATGCCCATGAGTCTTTATCCCTCTTCAGCAGTACCCTGGCGTGATGGTACAATGACTGATTGTTAGTTTCCAAGTATTCCCACGAATCCTTGCCACCCTTCAGTTGCACCCTGGCATGATGATAAAGCGCAGGGTTGTTTTGCTCCAGGTACTCCCAATGATCTTTACCGCCTTTTGTTTTCACCAGTGCGTGATGGTACAGGTCGGGGTTATTCTTTTCCAGGTACTCCCGCGAGTTCTCTTTGTTGCCTTTCAGCAGCAGCATAGCATGGTGGTACAGTGCCGGGTTGTTTTCTTTCAGATAGTCCCAGTTTTCGCTTCCGCCCTTCACCTGCACTTTAGCATGATGATACAGGTCTTTCTTTTCCAATTGGGTTTGCTGGCCATAGCCAGCTATGCCGCACATCAGTACACAGCACGACAAGATGAATTGTTTCATAACGAAGTTTGTTTAATTGTTAGCTAAGTTAATGCACTGCAGGATTATCACAACTTGATTCGTAACCCGATATTCGTATGGAAGAAGCTCAGATTGAATTTGTTAAGCGGATAGTAATAATAGTAATTCTCATATTTCCGGCTGCGGTCAAAAGCGCCGTATATGTCAGGCTCGCTCTTTATCCACCCTTGACGCCACCCCTCATATATCCAGGCTGATGAGCTTGGTGACTGGGGGTGAGTACAGAGTCCAACAAATGTCATACATGTAGAAACTCGTGTAGTCATTGTAAAGCTACATCAGTGAAACAAATAGTTAAAGGGG
>DATCSV010000482.1:0-2773 GCA_036568285.1 Flavipsychrobacter sp.
TAACCCTACTAATGGTAAGTTCTATGTACAGTTCAGCACCCAGGCAGAGGTAACGGACGTCCAGGTGAGGGTGACGAATGTAACAGGGCAAGCGGTGCACAACCGGTCTTACCAATACGAAGGCGGCATGTTCTACCAGGAACTGGATATGACAGGCCAGCCGGCAGGTGTGTACTTTGTAGAGCTGCAGGCCGAAGGGCAGCGGTTAGTGAGGAAGCTGGTGGTGAGATAATTATTGATTATATTGGTTAGGTAAAGCGGTAAAAGCAAGTCTTTTACCGCTTTATTATTACATGAAATTAGTTTTTTTTAAAATTGTGATTAAAACGTAATTAATCGTTATATTGCGGTGTAGGTTATTAGAAAACAATTTAAACGATATGAAAAGAGCATTTACTATCTATGTGTATGCTGCTGTATTCTTGACCGCTGTATTTACAGCTAACTTCAGTGCTGCGCAGACGCCTCAATATTTGTACCCGGGAGGCACATCCAACAACAGTTGGCCTTTTAATGCAGGAGCAGGTGGGTCAAACAAAGTACAATGGGTGTATCTGCCTGGTGATTTCACTCCGGCTATTACCGCCGGCTTTATCACTGCCTTGTATTTCAAAAGTAACTCCACGCCCAATACATATTCTTTTACTGATTTAAGGTTAAGTTTAGGCTACGCAGGATTTACTACTTTTCCTAGTGGGACGTATGTAACAGGGTTGACAGTTGTTTATGGTCCACAAACAACTTCGCTGACACTGCAATCAAATGGTTGGATTGCCGTACAACTGCCAACGCCTTTTTACTATGATGGTGTATCGAACCTTATCGTTGAAGCTACTTCCAATAATGCCAATGGTGTTACAATGGCGCAGAATACTTCCGGGGGCAACAAACGTATTTACGGTAATGTCAGTAGTTCTACGGGCACTGCTAATGCCGGCCTGACAGGCTTTGGTTTTGATTTGTTTGCAGGGTTCCCATGTACGGATACACCTAAGACATCAGTTAATGGACCAATAAGAGTTTGTCCCGGCAAACCATTTACCGTGCGTCCTGACAGTTTTTACGCAGATGCCGATTACTTATGGGAATATTCAAATAACGGTACTGCATGGTCTAATTTTACAGGTGTCCCCGGTTTGTATGGAGAAATAAAGGACAGTCTGCTTGTAGCCAAATGGTACCGCCTTACTGTGAAGTGCAAAGCTAATCCCAACTTAAAATGGACCACTCCTCCACACAAAGTAAGCATCGCTCCGTTCTATTATTGCTATTGCGATAACGAAGTGACCAGCGATGCCGGGGCGGATATCGGCAACCTGACGATTATCAAAACCGGTTTGTTTGATTCAGTGTATAAAAAAGGTCAGTTAGTAACCGGTTCAGCAACACCTGTATTTAATAACAACACAGCTAACCGTAAGTATACCTCTTACCACGACAGCCTTGGCTGGCCATGTTTGTACCGCGATACTACGTACCTGTTTAACGTAACCCAGATACATTCAGGCGGTTCATTTGAAACCGGCGTAGTGCAGGCTTATATAGATTACAACCGCGACGGATTGTACAACCCCAATACGGAAAGGGTATTTGTACAGGCTATGAACGGCCTGAACGCTAACCCGCATATCGTACAGGTAACGGGCAAGGTGCCCTCCAATGCACAGATAGGTCCTACAGGTATGCGTGTAATAATCAGCAAGGATACCGTGAAAGGAGCCCCCTGTGATACGATATCCGGTGGTGGAGAAGTGGAAGATTATATAGTGGAAATATGTCATCGTCCGTGTACCGGCCCTGTGAATGCAGGCCTGGTAGTATCTACTGATTCGTCAATGTGTGCAGGGTATGAGTATACGCTGACTGATACTACTTACGAGAAAGCACAGTCCGGCTTCTTGAGGGCATGGCAGGTATCAGGTGATAACTCTACCTGGTTCAACATACCCAACAGCCAGAACAAAGACACTCTTCAGCGCGTATTTGCAGGTCAGCCACTGTACTACAGGCTAAGGACCATCTGCGCACCCACACATGATACCAACTACTCGGCAGGTACGCTGATCAATGTAAAACCCGGCTACAAGTGCTACTGCTACAGCAAAGCTGTAGGCGGGCTGAATGTAGATACCAGCGATATAGGTGGTGTGACGATAGCCGACTACAGCTCCAACGCCGGCGGGCCTCACCTGCTGAATGCACTGGCGGTAAAACCAAGAACTGACTTCACGGATATAACTCCGATCAACCTGTTCATAGACAGTGTGTACCAGTTCTCAGTATTCCACACGATGCCCGTGGTAGAACATGGCGATGCCAAGGTGACCATCTTTATGGACTTCAACAACAACCATAAGTATGATATACCCGAAGAGCGCATCTACACAGGGTATACTGCTATAGGCAGCCACACACTTGTAGACAATGTGATTATTCCGCAGAAGGCGATAACAGACGTACCTACAGGTATGCGTGTGATCATCAACAACGATGTAGGCCCGAATGTGCCATCGGACAGCGCCTGCGGCCCTTACACATCCGGAGAGACGGAGGATTATGTACTGATCTTCCGCAAGGCATGGCCTGCGGGTATCAACGGGCAGGCAACACTTACCGGTTTCAATGTACATCCTAACCCTACTAATGGTAAGTTCTATGTACAGTTCAGCACCCAGGCAGAGGTAACGGACGTCCAGGTGAGGGTGACGAATGTAACAGGGCAAGCGGTGCACAACCGGTCTTACCAATACGAAGGCGGCATGTTCTACCAGGA
>DATCSV010000483.1:0-13643 GCA_036568285.1 Flavipsychrobacter sp.
ATTTAAGCGATGCGATGCAGTATGCGCAATAGACCTGGATACTATATTGCCCGTATATCTCGTTTCCGTCATCAGGAACAAACGGCGGGTGTACGATGCCCATGAACTGTTTACCGAACTGAAAGAAGTAGTGACCAAACCCACCGAAAAAAAAATATGGGACTGGATAGAGAGGACCACGCTGCCGAACTTCTACCACAACTACACCGTTGGTGATTATTGCGCGCTCTATTTCATGGAGAAATACGGGAAGGAATTTGCGGTAGTTCGCAATGCAACCGTGCTACAGCCGCTGACCATACCCGAAAAGAAAGAAAAATACATATTATACCAGGGATGGGTAAATGAGGGGCGATGCTTCGAAGAGTTGATACCCGCCATGCAGCAGGTAAATGCCCGGTTAATCGTCTGTGGAGAAGGCAACTTCTTCAGGCAGGCTAAAGAACTGACGGTGCAATACAACGTCCAGGACAAAATAGAGTTTAAGGGCTTTGTTCCGCCGGATGAACTGAAAACGTATACGCTTAACGCATACATAGGGCTGACGTTGTTTCATGCCATCAGCAAGAGCAATGAGTATTCACTGGCCAACCGTTTTTTCGATTATATGCACAATGGCGTGCCACAGGTCTGCATGAACTTCCCGGAATACAGGAAAGTGAATGATACCTTCGAAATAGCCGCGCTGGTAGATGAACCTATGACACCTGATGACATTGCCGGGGCACTGAACAAATTACTGAGCGATGATGATTACTACGATCGCCTGCAGGAAAACTGCTTACTGGCCCGGGAAAAATATTGCTGGCAAAACGAGGAGAAGATGTTGCTGAACATCTACGAACAGGTCTTTAACCGAAAAAGGAAAAGAGTTTGAAAATAAGCGTTGTTATACCGGCATATAATGCGGCAGACTGTATCGGCACTGCTATAGAATCCTGCTTGCGACAAACCGTGCCCCCTTTCGAGATTATCGTAGTGGATGATGGAAGCACAGACGAAACAGCAAAAGTAGCCGCACAATATCAGCAAATAAGATTCATCTCATTATCCGAAAACTCGGGGCCATCTGCAGCCCGGAATAAAGGCTGGGATATAGCAACAGGGGATATAATTGCCTTCCTGGATAGCGATGATACATGGCACCCGCAAAAGCTGGAAATAATTACAGAGATATTTTCAGACTATGGACATATTCAATACCTGGGCCACCCCTATGCGGTTAGCCCCTTGCCCGGTGAGTTTGCGAAACCGGGCAATGTAACGCACCAACAGTATCTTTCTATATTAATTCGCAACCCCTACCAGCCATCCTGCATAGCAGTCAGGAAAAACCTGGATGAACATTTTGATGAAAGCTATCGCTATTGCGAAGACCACGAACTATCTATACGTGTAGCGCATAAGTACTCTGCACACTGGTTGGATACACCTCTTACGCAACTGGGCAGGCCACAACTAACCGCGGGTGGTGCATCCGGCAACAAATGGAAGATGAGAAAGGGTGAATTGCGGCTGTATGGTTCTATCTACAGGCACAGCTTGCTGTACTTACCTTTTATTCCTTTTTTGTGGATATTCAGCCTTGCGAAAATGTTATTCAGGGCTTTATTCAGATAATTGTTACATACCGGCAACTGATATCTCCTTCACACTTCCGTGTTCTATCCTTACCACCCTGGCCGGAAACTTCTGTATGATATGATAATCGTGAGTAGCCATGATAACTGCGGTATTGTAGTCGCGGCAGATGCTGAACAGTAATTGCATGATCTCATCCCTGGTATCCGGATCCAGGTTTCCGGTAGGTTCATCGGCAAGTATCAATTTAGGATTGTTGAGTAATGCCCGGGCTATATCCACACGCTGCTGCTCCCCGCCCGACATTTCGTAAGGCATTTTAAAACCCTTATTTCTTAGTCCTACTTTAGACAATACATTGTCAATCTTCTCCCTTATCAGCGCTTTATCGGTCCAGCCTGTGGCCTTCAATACAAACTCAAGGTTATCATGTACATTCCTGTCCGTCAGCAGGCGGAAATCCTGGAAAACGATACCGAGGTTCCGCCTGAGGTGTGGCACCGTCTGCCATTTGAGCGTCTTCAGATCGAAGCCTGCAACTGTACCTTCCCCTTCCTTCAGATAGAGGTCGCCATATAGTGTTTTGAGCAAGCTGGACTTACCGGTGCCGGTCTTGCCTATCATATACACAAACTCCCCTTTCCTTACCTCAAAGTGAACATTGCTGAGTATCAGGCTCTGCCCCTGGTATATATTGGCATTTCTTAAGGAAACTATAGCGCTATCCGGCATGTATCAATCGATTTAATAAAACTACTCAGGCAAATATACTGAGCATAACGGAAGATGTACACAAAAAACAAGGGGCAAATATTGCTATCTGCCCCTGTCCTTCTATGTCGTCGAATATTATTGAATACCCATCTTGGCTTTTACCAATGACATAATATCATCAGTTGCCTTTACATGCAACAAACCGCCTGTGCTGGTGTCGAATATATAATCGTAGCCTTTTTCAGTAGCTACAGTTTTTATCGCTTTGTCAGCCTTATCAATGATTGGCTGCAGCAACTCCTGCCTTTTCTTCTCCACTTTCTCCTGGGCACTTTGGTTAGTGCTTTCTATGCGGGCCTCCAGGTCTTTTATCTCTTTTACTTTTACTTCCTTCATAGCCTCAGTCATGGTTTTTTCACCTGCCTGGAACTCCTGAATTTTTTTCTCATATTCCTTGCCCATAGCCTGCAGTTGGTCCTGGAAGGTTTTAGCATAGTTCTGTATTTCAGTTTCTGCCTTTGTTACCTCGGGCATGGCCTTCAACAGTTCGGCTGAATTGATATGCCCGAATTTGGTTTGGCTGAATGCAATGTTGCCTATCAGTAAACCACAGGCTATCATCAGTACGATTTTCTTCATGTTATTTTTATTAATGTTTATTAAATCAGGGTTGCAAAATAAATGCCATTATTTGTTTATTCCAAGTATTTTTAAAATATCATCACTCTTGTCAATCTTAGGATCCGCATAAAAGAGTGTAACTCCACCGGCTTTATCCAGCACCATATCGTATGCGCGTGACGTAGCATATTTCTGAACCGCATTGAAAACTTTGTCCTGGACGGGCTTGATCAATTTTTGACGCTCCCTGAAGAGTTCACCTTCGTAGCCAAACCTTTGCTTCTGCAAATCTTTTACGGCCTTCTCTTTTGCTATGATTTCGTCTTCACGCTTTTTACGCATTTCTTCAGATAACATTGCACGTTCGGCCTGGTAGGCTTTGTACATTCTGTCCACCTCCTGCATACGGTTGTCTATATCTTTCTGCCAATCTTCAGATAATTTGTCAATTCTCGTTTGCGCATCTTTATACTCTACCATCTTGTCCAGGATATACTTGGAGTCGATAACACAGTAGCGCTGCGCGTTGGCAGCAAATGTGACCAGCAACAAACAAACTATACTTAATACTATTCTTTTCATATCAATGAGTTTAAGAAATATTGGAAAATCAAATTTAACCATTAATCGGGCTCGAAGCCGAGCATAAAGGTAAAATTAGCAATATCTTTAAGTTTGGTAATACCAGCCGCCTCATTATAACGGTCGAACCCTACGCCGTAGTCTAAACCAAGCAAACCAAACATGGGAAGGAACACCCTGAGGCCTACCCCGGCAGAACGGTTAAGTTTCGACGGGTTAAACTGGTTAAAGTTAGCCCAGGCATTGGCAGCTTCCACAAACATCAAACCGTAGATAGTAGATGTGGGGCTTAATGAGAACGGATAACGTACCTCTGCCGTATATTTATTGAAGATAGTCGCGTTGCTGGAGTAAGGGCCCTTATATCCCCTGTGGGCAATGATGTCCCGGCCTATAAAGAAGTTCTGTCCTGACAAGCCATCGCCGCCCACCTGGAAGCGCTCAAACGGAGCGAAGCCAATATCGCGGTTGTAGAAGCCCATGAAGCCATACTTAGTGGCAAACTTGAATACCACATTACCGGTAATACGCTGATACCACTCAGCCGTAAAACGATACTTATGATACTCTATCCATTTGTACTTTTCAGCAGGGGTAGCAGTTGAGTAATCCTTGTCTTCATTAAACGAACTGTACGGCGGCGTGAACTGGAACGTAAAATTAATATTAGAACCACTACGCGGATACAGCGGCTGGTCTACAGAATACCTTGCCAATACCAACTTCAGGTACAGGTTGTTGGACGGGCCATCATTGAATCCTGTACCCTGTATCAGTTCGTATTGTTTCAGCTTAAAGTTCTGATAGTTGACACCATATGTAAAGATGAAGTTGTCATCCGGCCACTTGATACGCCTGCTCATGGATACACCACCACCCAGCATCCGCATGTACGACTCATTAGTATTTGTACCCACCGAGTTGTTGAATTTGGAGTACATGAAGTTGGTGGTAAGTGAGTTCGGTTTTTTACCTCCCAGCCAGGGCTCTGTAAAAGCTACATTCGCCGAGTTGAAGAATCTACCGTTTGACTGGTAATTCACCGAAAACTTCTGACCATCACCTACAGGCAGCGGGTCCCACTGTTCGGGCTTCAGCACATTACGCAGCGAGAAGTTATTGAACGTCACACCTACGTTGCCATAAAAACTGATACCACCACCAAAACCGGCTGACAGTTGCAACTGGTCGCTTGACTTCTCAACTAACGAATATTCAATATCCACCGTTCCGTCTTCCTGGTTGGGCTTAGGTTGTATACCTATTTTCTCCTGGTCGAAGAAACCCAGGTTGGCAATTTCCCTTTGAGAACGTATCAGGTCTTCGCGGCTGAACTTGTTGCCGGGCAGCGTACGCAGTTCGCGCCTGATAACATGTTCGTTTGTGCGGTAGTTACCTGTTATCTCAACATTTTTTATTGTTGCCTGCGGCCCTTCGGTAATACGCATTTCATAATTGATCGTATCACCAACTATAGAAATCTCCACCGGTTCCACATTAAAGAACAAATACCCGTCATTCATGTACAGGCTGCTGACATCATCGCCACCTTCGGGACTTAACACCTTACCCAATCTCGTTTCCAGCAGTTCCAGGTTATATACATCTCCTTTCTTAATACCCAGTATTTTGTCCAGGTACTCACTGGTATATTTAGTATTGCCCTTCCATGTTATATCGCCAAAGTAATACTGTCTTCCTTCCCTCACTTTCAGATCTACGTTCAGGTTACCTCCTTCTACTGTATATACAGTATCTTCTATTACGGTCGCATCCCTGTGCCCCAGTGTATTATAATAGTCTACCATGGTTTGCTTGTCTGTCTCAAATTTCTTTTCGCCGAATTTGGACGATGAAAAGAAATTATACCTGAAATAGGGATCAAGCGTTTCCAGTGTTTTAGACGGGGAAAGGAAGCCGAAGTTTTTCATGTACTCACCGAAAGAAATGCGGTTTGGCGGTTCATAAACACTGATCTTATCCGCCGGATGCAGGCTGATGCGTGCCATCTCCTTAGTACCTTTCAACGTGCGTTTCAGCCGGGTATCAGAAACAATGCTGTTTCCTGCAATATTCACCTGGTTGATATGCGTACGGATACCTTTATTAATATCAAACGTAAGTACTACCGAATTAACGGAGGTAGTGTCCAGGTATTCAAGCACACCTACGGTAACGTCGTTAAAACCCTTATCTGCATAGTACCTTTTTATTCTTACAACCGCCTCTTTTTTAGTAGCGTCAGTTACCACGCGCGATTTTACCAGTCCCAGCTTATCCTTCAGCTCGGTAGCCTCGCTCTTTTTTATGCCTTTGAAATTATACTTGCTTAGGCGGGGCCTTTCTACTATATCAATATTCAGGAATATCTTATCACCTACAAAATTGGTGGCACTGATGCTTATGTCTGAAAAAAGTTCCTGGTCCCAGAGGTTGCGGATAGCTTTTGTAACCTTCTCGTCGTTAGGTATTTTTATCTTGTCTCCAACAGAGAGGCCGCTTACCGTTATCAACAGATCGTTATCCAGGAAACGGGTACCGGAAACCGTAATACCGCCTATGGTATATTCCACAGGTTTTTCAGGCTGCTGGGCTTCCTGTTTCATTTTACCTATGCCGCCCGAGGTGTTTAACTGGGCCATAGATGCATACCCTGCACATACTAATATGATAGTGAGTATTAAACTTTTCAATGCGTTGCTATACATGCTGGGCAGTATTCTTTTGTATTTGTTCACTTGTTTTTCCAAACCTTCGCTCACGTTGCTGGTAGTCAAGCAGCGCCTCGTATAAATTCTGTTTGCGAAAGGCCGGCCAGTGTGTGGGTGTAAAATATAATTCGGCATACGCCAGTTGATACAACAGGTAATTGCTTATCCTGTATTCGCCACTAGTACGTATCATCAGTTCCGGGTCAGGAAAATCGGAGGTAGTAAGATATTTATGGAAAGTTGCATCGTTCAGCTCTCCGGGCTGTGCTTTGCCATCTTTTACATCCTGTGCAAATTTCCTCGCCGCTTCCAGTATCTCCCAGCGGGAGCTGTAACTTAAGGCCAGCACTAGGTTCAGTCCGGTATTAGCCGCAGTTATGTCTTTAGCTTCGTTCAGTTCCTTTTGGCATATTTCCGGTAAGCTGGCAAAGTCGCCAATAACATGCAGCCTTACATTGTTCTTCTTCAGTTCTTCTGCTTCTTTGCGGATGGTGTTCACCAACAACTCCATCAAGGCGTTCACCTCCTCCTGCGGACGGTTCCAGTTTTCTGTAGAAAAAGCGTAGAGTGTGAGATAACCGATACCCAGTTCTCCGCAGGTGTTTACAATTTCACGCACGCTCACCACTCCTTCGTGGTGGCCATAAACACGGTCTTCACCGCGCTCCTTTGCCCAACGCCCGTTACCATCCATGATGATGGCAATGTGCTGGGGCAACCTGCTGCGGTCCAATGACTGAAGTATATCCATTTAGTAGCTTATAGCTGTTGACTGATACAAAATGCGTGCAAAGGTACAAAAATAGAACCTTGTGCTACCTATCAAAATATAGCCCATATAGTTTAACGCCACTTTAACTGCAATAAACTATATAGCATTGAATATTAACAGGTTCCACTCAACACATACACATTTAATCAAAAGTGTTTATATTTTTCCCTGTTTCTGTTTTTTTAGATAATTTAAAGTCCGAACTTTCAGATTATGGTGACCAACCTGAGCGATACAAATTCGATATTATGCAGCTGGATAGCGCAGATAAGGGATATTAACATACAGCAGGACCGTATGCGCTTCAGGCGGAATATGGAACGAATAGGAGAAATAGCTGCTTATGAATTAAGTAAGTACCTTCCTTATAAAGAACACATTATACAAACCCCTATGGGCGAAGCACAATGCTCACAGCCGGAAGATGTACCGGTTCTCGCCACCCTGCTTAGGGCCGGGCTACCGTTGCACCAGGGCATTATGAACTATTTTGACAACGCCGACAACGCATTTGTCGCCGGATATAGGAAACACCACCGTGATGGCTCTTTTGAGATTGCTCAATATTACGTAACAAGCCCCGATATCGCCGGCAGGCCGCTGATAGTAGCAGACCCTATGCTGGCCACCGGCGCTTCGCTGGTATTAGCTCTGCAGTCATTGGTAGAAAACGGTGAACCGTCTCAATTACATATAGTCTCAGCCATAGCATGTACCGAGGGTGTAGAACATATTAAGAGAAAATTTCCCGAAGCATACATATGGGCAGGCGCCATAGATGAGGAGTTGACAGCCAAAGGATACATAGTGCCCGGGTTGGGTGATGCCGGCGACCTGTCATTCGGGCTAAAAACACAATCATAAACCCAACTAAAATAATATAGGCCTCTGTCTTGCATAATAATAGATTTTGGCTTATTTTGCCGTTCAGAAACCGAAAATTAACAATAATTAAAAGTTTACCCAGATGAAGAAAATATTATTAGGTGTAGGCGTAGCGATGATATTCACGACTTCAGGCATGGCACAAGATGCCCACTTTACGCAGTATTTCGCCTCTCCTCTGACACTTAACCCGGCACTTACAGGCCTTACTCAGTGCGATGCCAGGCTTGCTGCCAACTATCGCTCACAGTGGGGAAGTGTATCTCCTAATCCCTACACTACAGGAACTATATCTTACGACATGGCTACCATGAAAGGGGCGCTGGGTAACGGAGATGCGTTAGGCGTAGGTGTTTTAGGTTTCTTTGACCGCTCCGGCCTCGGTGGTTTGCAAAATATTACTGTTGGCTTGTCTTTAGCTTATCATAAAGCCTTAGGTTACGAAAAACAGCATACACTTTCAATAGGCGTACAGGGTGCGTTGGTACAAAAGTCATTGGATTTCACTAAGTTAAAATTTGAAGACCAGTACAACCCCGGCTCTGGTGTACCCGAATACCAAACCAGCGAAACTGTCGGCAATGCTGACCTTAGCTATCCTGACTTTAATGCAGGTTTAATGTATTCAGGCCGCGTTTCTGAACATGCTACGGCTTATGTTGGTTTCTCTTACTACCACCTCACTAACCCTACAGAGACATTCCTGAATAGTACTAACACAATCAATTCACGATATACTGCTTACCTGGGTGGTTCATTCGATCTGAACGAAAACCTGGTACTGTATGCTAGCGGTTTATACCAAAGCCAGGCTTCAGCTTCTGAAGTAATGGCCGGTGCTGCGGTAGGTTTTGTTCTGAACCCCGGTTACGACAGGGAATTCTCTAAGAGCACTATATTCTATGTAGGTGGTTGGTATCGTTATGCTGACGCCATCGCTCCTTACATCGGATTTGAGTGGTCTAAAATGAAGTTAGGTATCAGCTACGATGTTAACGTATCCAGCTTTGCTCCTGCTACAGGTGGTAACGGCGGTTACGAAATATCACTGATATACAACGGCTGCTTTAATAAACGCGCCGCTCAACCTACATACAACTTCGCTTGTCCTAAGTTTTAATGATCGGTTTCTAATAATAGAAAGGGTAGCGGTTTGCTACCCTTTTTTTATTTACAGACCTTTCCCCCTGCTTACATAGGGATTGTCTTTTATCCAAAACCTGTAAGGCAGATAAGCGTCTTCTGCTGCATAAGCCACGCCCACCCTTGTACCAGCGATTATGTCCCGAGGTTTTATTTTTATTCCCCTGTCTTCAATAAAGATGTGGGTATTCAGCGACAGCCCGGTATGGCCTGTATTGATGCCTAATGCCTGGCTCAGTGCTCCCGGCCCGGCTGTAAGCTGCGGTATAAGTTTTGGCTTACCCCTGCGCGCCAACATCATATCTAGTCCTTCCAATGGCTCTACCGCCCTGATCAATACTGCATGCGGTATATCTTCTGCATTCGTCACTACATTGAACAGGTGATGGATACCATAACACAGGTATACATAAGCCACTCCGCCACGGCTATACATGGTCTCGGTACGGGCAGTACGCCTGCCACCATAGGCGTGAGAAGCCTTATCCCCTACACCTGCGTAGGCCTCCGTTTCCACTATCATGCCGGATGTGGGTATTCCTTCAAAATCCGTCACCAGTACCTTGCCTAATAGATCTTTGGCTATCTGTACTACATGTTTGCGTGTGTAAAAATCTTCAGGTAACATTGGTTTAAAATTACAACAGGATGGGCATTGCTCAACAATGATGTATTTTTATCTCATGAAGTCAAAACTATTCCTGGTACCCATACCCATTGCGGGTGAGGCATTGCACACATTGAGTGACGAGATAAAAAACGTCACACTTGGCCTGCGATACTATTTTGTAGAAAATGTACGCACGGCGCGCCGCTTTCTCAAGGCCCTCCACCCTGCTATAGTTATTGATGATATAACATTCTCTGAAATAGATAAACATAGCGGGCCGGACATACCCTTATTAAAAGACTGGTTGAACAAAGGATATGAAATAGGTGTGATGAGTGAGGCAGGCTGCCCCGGCATAGCCGATCCGGGCTCAATACTCGTGCAACAAGCCCATAAAATGAATACAGAAGTTATCCCTCTCACCGGCCCTAATTCCATAATACTCGCCCTCATGGCTTCCGGCCTCAACGGGCAGAGCTTCGCTTTCAACGGTTATCTGCCCTTGAAAGACCCCGCACGAAGCCAGAAACTAAAAGAGCTGGAACAACTGTCTGCGAAAGAAAGACAAACACAAATATTCATTGAAACTCCATATAGAAATAATGCATTGCTGGAAGAATTGCTGAAACATTGCCGGGAAAACACATTATTGTGCATAGCCCAGGACATCACCGGCAAGGGCGCGTTCATTAAAACAACCACCGTATCTGATTGGAAGAAAAACAAACCGGTATTGGCTAAGCAGCCCGCGGTGTTTCTCCTGCTGGCTTAATAGTGTACGTCTACGTCTTTCACCTCTGCAATGCCGTCAACTATATACTGGCCCTTGGGCATATCATCGTTCACATGATTGTTTCCCCGCCAGGGCAATGCGCGGCGGTATTGTACGTAATGCAGCTTAACGCTCTTGCCCATGCAATTTTCCAGCGAATCTGCCAGTTTCACATCAGTAACGCTGAAGTAAAAATATTGTGCATTGAGAGAGCCCCCCGTACGCTGACCGAAACCCAGCTGTATCATTTCCCCTTCATAGGTTTTAAACACATTGCCTTTGCGTGAAAATTTCTGCAATACGCCTTCCCTGTAACCTTCGCTGTATGGGTTATAGTAATACCAATATACATACCCCACCATAGCCAGTACAATAATCAGGATAGATATATAGATAACCTTGCGCATAGCTTAAAGATACACAACCAACAGGAAATATTATAGAGGTGTAGAGGTTTAATACAATAGTAACTCACTGTACCTCCCTATCCTTCCATCGGTATTTTCCGGCAAAACCTAACAGTCCGGCTACTACTATATACACAATATGCAATGGCTGCAATAGCGGGAATATCCATAGCTGTTTGCGTTTACTGAAAAAGCCTGCCACAGGGTATAGATATACCAGCTCGATTATCACCTTGGCACCAAACATAGCCGCCAGGCATACAAAATAGTTACTGTAAAAAATGGCGATTATCAGCATAGCTACTAACGACAGGTTGAACAGGTACACCAGCATCAGCACAGCTGTCATTTTCTTGTCATCGTATTTGCCCGACTTCGACGCCCAGCGTATCCGTTGCTGCAGGAAGCCCGCCCAATCGGGCTGTGGCGGTGTATATACTATCGCTTCGGGGGATTTGAGGTAACTGATGCTCCCGCGATATACCTTATTGAGTTTCATCATCAGCAGGTAGTCATCGCCCGATGCGATATGGTCTACACCTTTATAGCCATCTACTTTCTCATATGCAGCGCGTTGAAATGCAAGATTGGCACCGTTGCACATATTCCCAAGCTTCATTTGTAGTGTAGCTGCGGTTATGCCCTGCATGCTCATAAAGTCCAGCGACTGGAAAAGTTGGACTGTGCTGCTGTTGCAGGAAAAATCCACAGGTGCAACAACCATTACCGACTTATCACGCTCGTATATAGCCGCAATATGCTTCAGCCATTGGGTACCGGCTACACAATCCGCATCCGTCGTTACAATCAGTTCACCGCCGGCATGAGCTATACCCGTAGCCAATGCAAATTTCTTATATGCAGTCACAATGATGTTGGTTGCTGCATGCTTTTGCAGGTCTATATAATGCAGGTTTGTCGCGGCAAATGACTGAATGATTTTAGCTGTTGCATCTGTAGAGTGGTCATCTACCACAATTATCTCGAGTAAATCCACAGGATAATCCTGTGCAAGCAGTGACTTAATACATGCCCCGATGTGAATTTCCTCATTGCGGGCGGGTACTATAACGGATATCTTCGTCTCAGGTTGATAGCGGGGCGGCAAATTAAACGTTTCCTGGCGTTGCCAGCCAAAACGGTAAAGCACCATCAGTATAACATATAATACGGCCAGCAAAAATGATATGTACAATACTACGGTCATGAAACAAACTGGCCGGCAAGATACCTTAAAAAAGGGGCTTACAACAACAGGAACGGCGTTTATAGTTAGAATTAAATTAACATCTGCGCGGCCTGATTTTTATGTAACTTCATAAGTAAAGTAAAGAATATGGCACATACAGGAATGAAAACAATCCCCGGCGGTAGTTTCCTCATCAGCGAGTCTGCACCGGAGCATACATTCACACCCGAGGACTTCAGCGACGAACAGCGCATGATAGAGCAAACCTGTCATGAATTTCTGGAAAAAGAAGTACTACCCTATTTGATTGATATTGATAATCAGAAAGAAGGGCTGATGGTATCGTTGCTGGACAAAGCCGGCGATTTGGGGTTACTGGGTGCTACCTTTCCGGAAAAGTATGGCGGACTGGATGAAGACTTCGTCACAGCAACATTGATTAACGAAGCGCTGGGCGGCGGACATTCATTTGCCGTAGCCATGGCCGCGCACAACGGCATTGGTTCATTACCCATATTATACTTCGGTACAGAAGACCAAAAACAAAAATATATCCCACGGTTAGCCAGCGGCGAATTGAAAGGTGCTTATGCTCTCACTGAACCCAATGCCGGTTCCGACGCTTTGAGCGGAAAAACATCGGCCACTCTTACTGAGGATGGAAAACACTACCTCATCAACGGGCAAAAAATATGGATCACCAATGCAGGCTTTGCTGATGTGTTCACAGTATTTGCAAAAGTGGATGGCGATAAGTTCAGCGCATTTATTGTCGAACGCGGAACGGAAGGTTTGAGCTTCGGCGAGGAAGAACACAAGATGGGTATCAGGGGCTCCAGCACGCGACAGGTGTTTTTCGAAAACTGCAAAGTACCTGCAGAGAATCTTTTAGGAGAGATTGGCAGGGGGCATATAATAGCCTTCAACATATTGAATATAGGCCGGTTGAAGCTGTGCGCTGCTGCCCTGGGTGGCGCTAAAAAGGCATTGAACAATACAATTACCTATGCCAAAACCCGTGAACAATTTCAAAAACCAATTGCATCCTTTGGCGCTATACAACACAAACTGGCCGAAATGGCCATCAGGATATTCGCTACAGAAAGCGCCCTGTACCGCACAGCTAAATGGATAGCCGATAAAGAGGAAGAACTAAAGGCTGCAAACAAGCCCGGCGAGGACCCCATGCTGGGCGCTGCTGAAGAGTATGCTATAGAATGCGCTATGCTGAAGGTATTGGGCTCAGAGGCACTGGATTATGTGGTGGATGAAGGTGTACAGGTACATGGGGGCAATGGCTATTCTGATGAATATGATATTTCCCGGTCTTACCGCGATAGCCGTATCAACAGGATATTTGAAGGTACGAATGAGATAAACAGGCTACTTACCTTGGATATGTACCTGAAACGTGCTATGAAAGGACGTATCGACCTGATGAAGCCAGCTATGGCTGTGCAGAAAGAGCTGATGGGCATACCGGACTTTGAAGAGGACACCACGCCATTTGCGGCAGAACGCAAGGCCATTGCCAACTTCAAGAAAGCGATACTGATGTGCGCCGGCGCTGCTGTACAGAAGCTGATGATGAAGATAGAGCATGAGCAGGAAGTACTGATGTACCTGGCTGATATGCTTATAGACACATTTATGGCT
>DATCSV010000484.1:0-3037 GCA_036568285.1 Flavipsychrobacter sp.
CTACCCACCATTTGCTGCTGCGGTTGCCAATGAAAAAAGATTCGTTGGTAGAACCTCGTGATGTATAAAATGCAATGCCCAGCAGCAATGCGAAATAGGAGATAATGATAATAAGCAGAATGGCCGATGTACTCATAAGCTGTGAAAATAGAGAAAATCATGCTTCGACGGGAAAATTATGGCTACTAACACGGTTGAAACAGCAAAGGCCCGGTTTATACCGGGCCTTTGTGCATTAAATATTCAGGAAATCATTCTTATTCTACCTTATTTACCTTCAGGGTTTTAGTTATTTGCTTAGACGGTATGTCCACCTGCAACAAGTAAAAGCCAGGTTGCAAATTGGCTGAACTACGCAACTGGTGGTTAACCTCTGTGGCTGTGCCTGAGAAAGTACGTACCACAGCACCCGTAACGTTCGTAATAGTTACATTCATATCTTCCGTCTGCATATCTGCAGGAATAGACAGCGACAGCTCGTTGCTGAACGGATTGGGAAAGGCTGTTATGAGTGCTGCATCGGTGTTTATACTTGCCAGTCCGTTTATACGGGCTTCATCGGGGCAGCTATGTTCCTTACCACCTTTGTACGAGCCTGTGGATGTCCAGTCGTGGTATTTATGCTGCATCTCGTAGCCCGTACTTGACAAATAGTCATACTGCGGGAATATGGTGTACAAATAGTCGGCATATTGTGTTGACTTACTAAGGGATAGCACAGGAGTACCCGATGCAATAACAGGGACATTAGGAATAGTAAGGTAATCGTTGCTGCTTACTACGCCGCCTCCGTTAGAAGTGACCTCGGCGGCTATGTATGCTGCCTGCTGATTTGTATTGGGATCTGTGTGGTTAGTGTACCAGGCTATGGCTATGGTGTTGCCGCCACCATTACGATTGTATGCGAGGAACGGATTCAGATTCAAAGACGCGTTAATAGCCGTAATGCCCATGGAGCCATCAGTTACGTTTATGGTATTTAAGCCCCCGCCTTCTTGTATCCGTGCGTATACATCAGAGCCCCCAACGCTGTAAGTATATGCCCAGCGGCTAACGGATGAATGGTCGGGAGCATCAATATTGGCTATTGATGGTCCGGCTACAGCATTTACATCCTGGGTGGTGGGTACTACATTGGTATTAACTACAAAGCCGGCCATCGTCCAGAAATCGAATGAAGTCTGATAGAACCGGTTGTTGGCGGGATCGTAGTAGACATATTCGCAGAGCAAGGGACCCTGGTAATGGCTGAAAGCAATATCCGGGTTATACATTTTTTCAGAATGAATAAAAGTGGTAACCGGGCTGACACCGATAGTACCGCCATTGTCCCATGCCACAACAGTTCTGATACGGGCGCCTTCTTCCCATGTCACGGCTGTTCCATACAGGCGGTGAGAGTCCATACTGATACGACTGTATTGTGCCTGGTTGGAAAGTGTGACTGTACCATTTAATACGGGTCCCAGTCCGGTTAGGCTGTAAATATCCATATAATGGCCGGAGCCTGCCTTATGATATGCAACGAATATCCTGAATACACCACCAACCAGCAAATAACCCACTTCCAGGTCGCGGAAACCCGGGTTGTAAGGTATTATACCCTGTGCATTAATGATACTCGGGTTGCCGTTTTGCAGCCTGCGCCAGGCCACCCTTCCACCCCACGATGGTTCGTCCCAGGCAGACACAACAATATCTTCAGACGAACCAAACAGTGATAGACCCGACCATGCAAAGCAGGAAGTATGGGTGGTACGTGAAATGTCTATATTATTGCTTGGATAGCTGTCTTCGTATGCACTGGGCGGGTTGAACAACTGGGCATTTGCCGTTGTAATGCCCAAAACAAAGGCTAATGCATACATCAATTTTCTTTCGATAGTAAAAATGGCTCTAGTCCTCATAAAATGATAATTAAAAGTTGATAATAGACTAAGCTATAGACTAAATCACAAAACAGTTTTTCCGCTTAGCATTTGGTATTACCCACAGGTTTTTTGGTAGCACCGGGATAGTATCTGTATGCTACGCCGGTGTTCATACATGAGGATACATCCGGTTCAGCACCTGTTCCAATCGGCTACGGTTAGCTCGGCTTACGGGCACTACGTGTTCATTGCACATGACAAGGTTGGAACCTTCCACTTTGTCGTATGCTTCTATATGGCTGAGGTTTACCATATGGCTTTGATGACAGCGTATAAATTTGACCGGGGGCAATATCAGTTCGAATGATTTCAGGGTTTTGGTAATTAGGTATTTACCCCCATTGCCGGTATGTACATGGGTATAGTTGTCGCTTGACTCCAGCCTGATAATGTTATCCAACGCGATATATACAGTGCCTTTGGATGTACGGAGCCCTATTTTTGTAAAAGGCTTACCTACAATTTCTCCCGGTGTGCTTCCATCCTCAATAAGATGATCCGCAGAAGAGATTTCGCCCACTTTTTTTACAGCAGCTACAAGGGCATCGGGCTTGACAGGTTTTAAGAGATAGTCCGCTACATTAAATTGTATAGCCTGCTTGGCATACGGCCTGAATGCTGACACCGCGATAATTGCAAAATCTATATTGTCTATTTTATGGAATATATCAAATACATTGTCATCTGCCACATCCAGGAACACCAGGTTTGGGCGTGTGCCATTAATGAGAGATATCGACTCATTTGCTGATGTGGCATGACCTGCTATTTTTATCTCGCGGCAAAAAGTCCTGATGAGTTTTTCGAGTCTTGTAATGGCCTTGGGTTCGCTGTCTATCAATACTGCAGAAATCATAAGCACGTGTTTTTTGGTGAAGATTCAGACTGGGGGTGCTTGATATGAAAACCTGAGCACCACGAAAGCCGTAAGGCGTTTTTGAAAGATTTATGACATGAGCCGGAAAAAAGGAGCGCTTCTAAACCGGCTGTAGGAATTTGTACGCCAGGTTTCGGTGTATGCAAACAATACCTGTATAAGCAGACCTTGTAATTTGCCATTTCATAGACAGGGTTGTTTTCAGTATAGGGACTACGAATATACGATA
>DATCSV010000485.1:0-3335 GCA_036568285.1 Flavipsychrobacter sp.
GTAGGGCGAGAGCTCGTAGCAGATGGAAGTAAATACGACTATGGCAACAAAAGACAACCCCACATAAAACAAAACCCCTATCGTCATACCCATCATACTCATAACAAAACCTCTTGATAAAGTATAAAACAAAAACGATACCAAACTTGAAATGAGAATGCCGGGTTGCCCGGGAAAATGCTAAAAATGCAGTCTTATGATAATTTCTTGACAATGAAAATCCCTGGCGTATAAAAACGATACTAAACGATACAGAATGATACAAAACGACACTAACCGGAGCGTAGTGAGCTCGTTGTCACTATTGAAAATGACAACAAACGACAACAACCGGAACGTAGTGAGCTCGTTGTCACCATTGAAAATGACAACAAACGACAACAATTAAAAGTCCCGGAGTGGATAAGGATGATGAGAGTAGAACAAACACTTTAACATAACATAAAATCTGATACCATGTTATATATTATAGAGGAGGAGAAGGCCATAAAAAAGGAGGTGGTTATGAATGCCGAAACAAATAATGTCTTCTCAGTATTACGCGGCAAGGCCCTGGCCGACGACCGCAGGTTTGTACTGCCTTACCTGGCTACAGGCAGGGTAGATAAAGAACAACTGGCCGATTGGCTGATAGCCTTCAATCGTTGGTTGCAGTACAGGGAGATGGCCATAACGCACGAACGTGATTATCGCCGCCGCTTCGCGGCATGGTTCAGGTTGCGAAACCCCTTTGCCGAACAGCCCACCGATTATGATCCTGCAAAAGAAGATGCTTCTGTAGCCACACCTGCCAAGCTGGTGCCACTGCCCGTATACCAGCCCGAACTACCGGGTATGGGGCAGCCTGCAACAGATACGGATGGCTACAAAAAGGTGCTGGAAATAAACACCCGTGGCAAATACAGCCCAAGGGATAATAAGTATGATATGCACTGGCTCAAATCCCTCAGGGATGAGGTGAGGAGTATGGGAGGGTAGATATGCCGGATATTCGCTAATTTTCCGCCGTCATAATAATTCACTACAAAAAACAACACTATGCGTTACCTGCTATCCCTGCTTACCTTTTTCGCTGTCCCCTTTTGCCTAAGTGCGCAATCCGGCTGGCAGTTATCTTCAAGCGTTGGGGCCAATTTTACCAATGTCCATGTCAACGGCCTACCATCTGTATTCTACCCCGATGCTGTATATGCCGACCCGGACATATTGATTGACGTCCGCGTGTCAAAAAAAATCAGGAAGCACTGGCAGGTTGGCCTGTTGGTTGAAACCGGTAACATGCGCACCAATCTCTGGCACAAACTGGATTATTATAGTAATGACAAGCACGTCAACAGTACTTCGCATTATCAGAAAGTAAAGTTGATATCGCCTTTCGTATTGCCTGCGGCTTTTATTCATTACCGGCTCGATTACGGTAAAAATTCCCATCTATACGCCGGTCCTGTGATTGGCGTTATTACAGGTTCCAATGAAATTGACCTTGGTAAGAACCTGACATGTCCTGTGGGGGGCGCTGACCTGGGCCTGGCACTCGGCTTGAATCAACATGCAAAATTGCAATTGGGCATGGGCTGGAGACTAGCCTACGTCAACCTGGATAAGAACGACGGACATAAAGAATACCCGCTCGGCACCGGTGATTATGTGATTCGCAGGTTTTCATTGTCGGTAGCTCATTATTTCACAGGCACTATTGGCATTGTTGCATTGTTGTAGAAATACTTTTTTGCTGAATATCACCACCTATGCCTGACGAATGTCATAGTAATGAGCCGGCCGCATACAGACCTTTGCCCTATGAAATACATATTTGCCCTCCTCATTATACTGCATGCGCTGCTGCATTTGCTGGGTTTTGTCAAAGAGTTTAAACTGGCACAGATCAGCCAGCTAAGTGGTGATACATTGGTGCAGCTATCGGACTCTGCCAGGCGATTTTCCGGCACATTATGGATAGTTGCCTGCGTGGTTTTCCTGGTTGCTGCCGGGCAATATTTGCGCGGTAGTGATAGCTGGTGGATATGGGCATTGAGTGCGGCTATACTGTCGCAAGTGCTCATAGTACTTTACTGGCACGATGCGAAGGCAGGTACTGTAGCCAATATCATTATATTGGCGGTTGCAGTATTCGGATACGGACAGTGGAGTTTCAACCGTATGGTATATGCTGAAGCCGAAAAGGTGATAACGGAATTATCCAAAGAAGACAAAATAGTTACCGTGGAAATGGTACAAGACTTGCCCGCACCTGTACAGCATTGGTTGCGCAGCTCAGGTGTCGTAGGCAAGCCATTGACCTATAATCTGCGGCTAAAGCAAACCGGTAAGATGCGCACGGCCCCATCGCAGCCATGGATGGCGGTAGAGGCGGAACAATATTTCAACGTAGAAGAACCGGCTTTCGTTTGGCAGGTGCATGCCCGCATGAAGGGAATGCCCGTCAACGGCAGGGATAAATATATGGATGGCCAAGGCAATATGCTCATTATGGCCTCGGGGTTGATAAGAATTGTAGATGGAAGTGGTATGGAAATAAACCAGGGCAGTATGTTGCGTTATATGGGTGAGGTATGCTGGTTTCCATCAGCAGCTTTGAGCAAGTATATAAGCTGGGAGGAAATAGACAGCAACCGCGCAAGAATGGTTATGAACTATAAAGGGTTAAATGCGGAAGGCATATGTACTTTTGATGGCGAAGGACGTTTGCTAAGGTTTGATGCAAAGCGGTATATGGGTAGCGGCAATGACGCCACGCTAAATGACTGGTATGCAGTATGCCTGGAGTGGAAAGAAATGGACGGAATAATCATTCCGGTAAAAGGTACTGTCAACTGGCAATTGCCGGAAGGGCCTTTTGATTACTATCACTATACTATAACCGAACTGGAGTATAATATTGATGAAAGATGGTAATGTTGAAATTCTTTTTATATTACCTTTAAAACAAAATCCATATCCGATGTACAGGTATATAATTCCGGCCATATTGCTGGCGCTCCCTTTAGCAACCAATGCACAGGGCAAGGCCAAAAAGATAAAGTGTACTGTTACTAATGAAGAGGGTAAGCCAATGAAAGGCGTTACCGCTATTGAGCATGGTACAGATGATACACTGGTAACCGCTGCAAACGGTGTTTTTACAATATCAGTGTCAGAGCTGGTGCAAGTGGCGGTAAGCGCACCGGGTTATCATGAAGAGCATATATTAGTAAGCCCCGATGTAAAGTGCCAGGCGCAGCTTCGTCGTGATGAGGACGCGGAACCGGACGGGGCTGATGATGAAGAATGAAAAAACGGCGACAATTGTCGCCGTTTTTTCATTCTTCATCATC
>DATCSV010000486.1:0-3147 GCA_036568285.1 Flavipsychrobacter sp.
AGCCCGTATTTTTTACAAAAAGCCAGAGTTAATCGTATTAGATGAGCCCACGAGTGCGTTAGATGCGCTTGCCGAATCGCTTGTTTTCAGAAACATAAAACAAGAACTGAACGACAAGATGGTGATATTAATCTCCCACAGGCTTTATAACCTTAAGATGGTAGATTGTATATACGTTATGGAAGAAGGCAGGATAACGGAACAGGGCTCATTTGACGAACTTATAAACACTAACGGCCATTTCAGGAAAATGTACGAAGCGCAAAAATTATAACTTATCCAATTCTTTGAGCCGATTGATAATAGTTTGTACGGCTTCCTCTACACTGCAGTTATCGGTAATTATATGAATATCGGGAGATGCAGGAACCTCATACTTACTACTGATACCTGTAAAGTTTTCTATCTCTCCTTTCTCAGCCTTAGCATATAGCCCCTTTTTATCTCTCGCTTTGCAGGTTTCTATTGATGCATCTATGAAAACTTCAATGAAATCATTTTCGCCGATAGTCATTTTTGCACTTGTCCTATCCTCCTCAAATGGCGAAACATAAGCAGCAACAATTATGACACCAGCGTCATTAAACAAACGGCATACCTCTGCTATTCTGCGGATATTCTCTTTGCGGTCGCTATCTGAAAATGATAAGTCCCTATTAATGCCTAAACGTGTGTTGTCACCATCCAACACATATGAGCGGTATCCATTTTCAAACAACCATAAATCTACTTCTGTAGCAATTGTCGATTTACCAGCAGCCGAAAGTCCAGTCAACCAAAGTGTAAAACTTTGTTGGTTGTTGTTTTTCTCTCTTTGTTGCCGGTTTACTTTCAAACTCTGAGAATAGATATTTTGTTCAGTGGCACTCATAATTATTGATATTCTTTTTTTCTGGTAAAACCAAACCGGATAATTTTTACAAAGATGTACAAGAAAAAAAATGATTTCGGCAATTTAATCATGTCGTAATCGAGCTTCGAGGGATAAAAAGAATATTTTATGGTTTTTAAAAGCACTCTTAACCTTCCGGATGGTTTGTCTATTAATAAAATTTTCCTGGCTTGTTTTCGAAAAAAACTTCTTCTCCTTGGCTTGCCCGATAGTATCAGGTTAGTATAGTAGTCTGTACTAACATTGTTTCCTGTTCCTGCTTTAATACCAAAAAGATCGTCTATCAATTCAATCCCGGTATCTAATACCCTGTTATATTGATAGGTAGTACTCATTTGCCTTTGATAATCCCAATTGATAGTGCCGTTCTTTACGATCATTGCAATATCCAATACGTATTTTAACGATGCCCAACTTTCTCTTAAGCCATGGTGCAGTATAAGAGTTATCAGGTGATTGTCGGTATTTAAAACTTGTATTTCTTTGCCAGATATATTTATGGTTGCAGGGTCGCTAAATAGTACTTCATTGGGCAAATCTTCAGGCAGATCGAATGAAGGGTGATGTGCCAGCCAGTGTACATCTATATGATACTTTCTTTCCCCGTTTTCGTATTTGTTGAAGAAGTACTCACAGCTATAGTTGATAAATGTACTTCTGAAATTTTCTGGAACTTCATACATCGGATCATACCCCTTGTCTTTAAAGAAACTACTCAGTTTGTTAATATCCATCTCGTCCTTTAAGATAATGAGGAAATCGACATCTGAAAATTCGCGAAGGTGAAAATTTGGGTAATATGTTGCCGACAGGGCAAGACCTTTGTACGGTATTAATTGTATGTCCTGTTGTTTAAGAGCATTTGAGACCTGGAGAAATTCTTTTAAATGCTCAATACTTTTTATAGAAATACGCTTATTGTCATTCTGCAGTTTATCATGCAGATGAGCGGGTATATTGGCCTTTGATAGTACATGGTAGCATACCGGCCTTATACTGTTCCTGTTGACTACATGGTAAAAATAGTCCCAGTTAATAGTATTGCTTTGAATAAACGAATTGATTTCTGAGATGTCAGCGTTACCTAAAAAAGTACGGCAAATGAGCAATACAAGAGCATGCTCTGTACCGTATCTTCTAGTTATGTCATTAAGTGTTACCATGTGTTCCAGCGACAAAGTAAAAATACTGGCGGTTATTTAATGAATAATTAGGAAATAATTACGTCTCAATCTGTTATAGACGTATTTTAAATATAGCTAGAAAATTATTATTGGTCCATGAGTGTGACAGGACTAATCAAAATTGGCAGGGGAGCACCCGGAAAGATAACTCAAACTTGATATGAACTAGGGTATAATATGATAGCTATGTCGATAGAGATTACAACAAGAGCCCCTAATGAGGGGCTCTTGTATTACATAAGGCATGTATTCATTGTATTACATTAGAGTATTATCAAGTTCACTTTATAGTACTTTTCCTTTTTACTCAGTTTTAGGATATAAACTCCCGGAGTGACACCCTGTATATCAATCTGTTCACCAGTATAGTTGTCCATTGTATATACCAATTGGCCGAATGTATTGTATACTGCCACGTTGAACAGCTGTGGAGGGCTACCCTGTGGAAGTGATACGGTGAACAGACCATTACCGGGGTTAGGATAAACCTTAAGGTCATTTTCAGCAGTTATTCCATTTACCGACGTACTCACGTGCATCGTTATAATATTGCTGACAGTATCCGCCGGCCTGGGGCAGGTGTCTGCGCAAACTACCTTACACCATACTTTATCCAGGTTTAATAAATTGGAAGTGGAATAGCTGCTGTTGTATGCGCCCGGTACCTGTGTACCATTGACAAACCAGTTGTATTGGGTATTTGTACAACCTGAGGCATTTGCGGTAAAGGTGACTGTATTGTATAAATGAATATTGCTGTCCGGCGCTACCGTGATGTGTACTCTCGGTTTGGGCACCGCAGATGCGGGATATACCTTTATGGTAATACTGTCTGTATTGTTATTGCAATAAGTATTGGCCAGCGATGTCACTACATAAGTAGTGGTTGTGTCAGGCGTGGCTACGGGATTGTATATGGACGTGTCAGACAGGCTATTGAGGCTGCCACCCCTGAGGATGCGCCAATGATAGCCCAACCCGCCGCTTGCTGTAAGCTGTACACTCTCGCCGGGGCATATAAATGTATCGCCTGTTATTTTCGGCGGCCCCCATACTATGATGCCGACAGTC
>DATCSV010000487.1:0-8753 GCA_036568285.1 Flavipsychrobacter sp.
GATCGCTGTCGCCAAAATGCTGCACGTTATTAAAACCATTTACCCTATCGAAAGCTTCCTTCCTGATAATAGCAGATAAAGGTGCCTTGTAAAATATGTGGGGATAGTTGACACTTCTGTCCTTATTAAAATAGTGACGCCTGTATATTTCAGCAGGCTGCAATACAATCGGAAACTGGCGATTATCATCCTGCGGTATGGACATTAGTCCCCACTGTGCTGATGCTTGCTCCATGATGCCGACCATTATTTCCAGTCCATACGGATACAATTTATCGTCAGCGTCCAGGTACTTTATATACTTACCCTTTGCATACGATGCTGCCTTATTCCTATTGGGATAATCCCCCAAATTACTCTCGTTTTTATAAACGGTTATACGTTTATCCTTTTCGGCATACGTCCTGGCTATAGCAAGTGTATTATCTTTTGAAACATCATCCACCACGATAAGCTCAAAATTCTGATAGGTTGAACCGAGCACACTTTCTATAGCTTCCGCTATATACCTCTCGCGATTATAAGCTGTCATCAATACACTTACTAATGGTTGTTCACCACTCATATCAGTTGTGTTTGTAATAGTCTTTATACCAGTCAACAAATTCTTTCAACCCAGTACGAATATCCACCTGTGGGGCGAAACCCACTGCAGCTGTAAGGTCATCGATATCAGCATATGTTTCAAACATATCTCCCGGTTGCATGGGCAGGTTTTCTACTATTGCCTTCTTTCCTATTAGTTCTTCCAGTACCGAGACAAACTCTTTCAGCTGTACAGGTTTGTGATTGCCTATATTGTATAGCCTATACGGAGCAAAACTCTCTGAAATATCCAGCAACGTACCTTTTTTCGCAGGTGCTGCCGCAGGCGGAATTGTTATCAACGCATCTATCGTCTTAACGATATCATCGATGTAGGTAAAATCCCTGCTGAGATTTCCATCGTTGAACAACTGTATAGGCTTGTCATTCAGGATACGCTGGGTGAATAAGTAGTAGGCCATGTCCGGCCTGCCCCAGGGGCCGTACACCGTAAAAAACCTTAACCCGGTAGTGGGTATATTATACAATGCAGCATAGCTATGGGCCATAGCCTCATTAGCTTTCTTTGTAGCCGCGTACAAAGAGATGGGATGGTCAGTATGGTCGTCAGTGCTAAATGGTATCCTGTTGGAACCATATACTGAGCTTGACGATGCGAATATCAGGTGCTCTACAGGAAAATTGCGACAGGCTTCCAGTACATTCATGAACCCGATGATGTTGCTATCAATATACTGATACGGGTTTTCTATGCTATAGCGTACACCAGCCTGTGCCGCCAGGTTGACGACTATGTCAATCTTATTATCCCTGAACAGCTGGTCAAAATCCTGTTTATCACTGATGTCAATATTGTGAAAGCTGAAATTACCATATTGCTTTAACTGTGCCAGTCTGTCGTTTTTCAGCTTGGTGTCATAGTAGCTATTCAAGGAATCAATACCAATAACAGTGTAGCCGCCCTTAGCCAACAACGATGACAAGTGGTACCCAATAAAGCCGGCCGCTCCTGTAATTAAAACTGTTTTCATTAAGAATACTTTTTACTCATCCAGATTGATAAAATCAGGAAGTTGAATGCAATACCAGGTGTGGCAGCAATCACCTTCTGAGTTTCTTTGTACGGAAGGAGGTCATACAGCTTACTTTTGTCGTTCGTAACAAACTCGCTATATAACCTCTTCATTTTGGGGGAATCTTTCCAATACTCACCGCTGACTCCAAACCCCTGCTTGTCGCGACATTTTATCGTGTCGGGCCAGTATTTTCCCATTGCCTCGCGCAATAGTATTTTATCCGCCTTGCCATCGGTTTTAAAATGGCCGGGCATTGATATACAGAATTCAGCAAATTCTACGTCAAGGAAAGGCGCACGAAGTTCAAGATTGTTGGCCATAGCCGCCCTGTCCGTCTTTACTAAGATGTTCCCCGGCATATAGTCTGCTATATCAAACTTCATGGCATCATTAATAGAATTATCCTGCTGCCAGAAAGGTATGAAACCTGCAGGCGATGGTAAGCCCAGGCTATCAATTATTCTTTTATCGAAACTGTGATTCGCCGCAGCAGCCGCCACTATGTCGCCGGCGTTACTGCCTTTGATATTATTGAGCTTATTCCTCCACCTCCTGGAGGCACCGGCACCCGGGATCTTTTCTCTCATTTTTTCAACGGCAGCCATTGCAAACACGTATCCGGGACTCACTTTGCTGCGGTCATCCGAGATGATAGATTCCAGTATTGGTTTGTACCACCATGTATAGCCGCCCAACAGCTCATCACCTCCATCACCGGTCAGCACTACTTTCCCAAACTTCCTGGCAGCTTTACATATCAGGTATGTAGGTATCGCCGAAGAATCTGAAAAAGGCTCGTCATAAATATCCGGCAACATCAAAAACAGTTCTTCAATATCCGAACCTTCCTCCAACAGTTCATGATGATTAGTACCATACATGTCCGCTGCTGCTTTTGCAAATGGTAATTCGTTGAATTTATCCTTGTATCCGAATGCGAGAGTATTTATAGCAGGATTGAACTTTGTGGCCGCCTTAACGACAGATGTAGAATCCAAACCTCCGCTCAAAAATGCGGATACTTCCACATCTGCTACCATCTGCTTCCTTACAGCTTCCTCAAACAAATGTTCGAACTTATCCGCAGCATCAGACAAGCTAATATTTTCTGTAGTTGTAGCGGGGAAATTCCAATACCGTTCGATGCGTAATTCGCCATCCCTGAATGTCAACGAATGCGCGGGCGGAAGGGAGTATATGTTTTTGTAAATAGTTTGAACCGGGCCAATGTAACCGTGTGTCAGGTAGCGGCTTACTGCGGCCGGGTCTATATCAGTGCTCACTAAACCTGATACTACGATCGCCTTCAGCTCAGATGCGAAGACCAACTCGTTACCCGTAGTCAATGAATAGTAAAACGGCTTCTCACCAAACCTGTCCCGCGCGGCGAAGAATAGTTGTTTTCTATCGTCCCACAATCCAAAAGCAAACATGCCGGGTAAGCGCGGCAAAAGGCCTGTACCATATTTCTCGTACATGGCCAGTATTACTTCAGTGTCTGAAGTGGTCCTGAAATTGTATTCCAGTTTCTCGCGTATTGATTGGAAGCCATATATTTCCCCGTTGAACGCTATGCCAATATTCTTTTGCTCATTGAGCATTGGCTGGTCGCCCGACACAAGATCAATAATACTTAAACGGTTGTGCCCCAGCAGGCAATTGCTAAAAGAATAAATACCGTTGCCATCAGGCCCGCGATGCGCCTGGCAACTAACCATCTTCTCCTGCAACGGCTTGTACCGCTCAGCATCCCTTGCTACGATTCCGGATATACCACACATGTCCTTTCTATTCTTCTGCTACAAATCACTTTTCCCTATGCCCTACCACAATACTTAACATACATATGGTCCAATTCCGTCTCACCCGATTGTAAGGTTTCATTAAAAACTGAGGCGGCATTGATGGCAGCCCTTTGTAAGTTAACGTTATACCTAAACCATTTGAACCTGTCCGCAAGTGAAATACTATCCGCCTTGAGAAGAGCCTTCAATATGTGTAGATAATACGCGATTGTCATTCCTTTTGTCGCCGGCTTTACCTTAAATATCCTATAAGTGCTATACATCTCAGCAATATTTCTTTTGAAAGCCGTCTCTTTACTTTCGTGATGATAGTGAAACACCCTGGCGTTATAATTGTAGGCTATGGTATACCCCGCCTGCAACGCGTCGTTTGCCCACCATGCATCTTCAGCAAAAGGGGTTTTTCTAAACGGCAACGATAAAAGGACATCTCTTTTGTACATAGCTGTTACATCGTCCCAACAACAAACAGACTGCTTATCGGCGGGCGACATAGCCTCATATACCTCTTTCGTAAAAGAATAGGTAACAATTTCAGGAGTGGTATATGGCCTGAACCATTGAACGGGATTTTTATCCGGTTCGTGCGGCACTACCTGCTGTCCACATACAGCTACCACACCGTCTTCCCGGAACCCTCTTAGCATATTCTCCAGCCAATACTCGTTCACAGGCCATGCATCCTGCACCGTTAATACCACGTAGTCGCCCGAAGCATGCTGTACCCCCAGATTCCTGGTGTCACCGTGGTCAAAACTCTTTGGAGGTATCTCAATAAGTTTTACTTCATCATACTGCTCTAATATCTCAATAGTGCCATCGGTAGAGCCTGAATCGACAACAACTATCTCTTCAACATCAATTGTCTGAGCTAAGATACCATCTATACATTTCCTGATAGTACGAATGCCATTCTTAGCCGGTATTACTACAGATACACTTTCCATTCCTTGTAATTTACCCATGCTGCCATTTAACGGTACCTATCGTTACACTTGGAGCCTGGATGATATCATTAAGCTTTGTCTTTATTAATCTGAACAATGGCGGTATTTTATACAGCCTCATATTATATGCCAACAAATAGTGCCTGAACCGCTTCAATTCTTTCGCATCAAAAACCCCAAGTTTTTCAGTAAGACCCATCAATTGTGCGGCTTCAGGGTATAGTTTTCCATTGATAACACTTATCAGCACGTCCGCTGCCATTACCCGTAGCCCTTGCTTATACAAATCCAACTTCCCCTTACCTGCAATTTCTTCCAGGGCATACTCAAAAACCTGTATACGGCTCATCAACTTTTGAGGTGCATGATAACCTACACGTGACAAGCTATCGTCTGACACCCTCAGGTAGACATCGGGTAGCAGATCGAGTCTTTTTTTGTATCTAACGGGATACAAGAAACTCCGGATGTGCAATTCCACATCCTGCCACAGTTTCAGATCTTCGTTCCACATACCCACCTGCTGAAAACTACTTTTTTTCCAGAGGGGGCCGGTGCCCTGGCAAACAGCATCGCCGGTTAGCACCCTCAACAGATCATCTTCTGCTTTATCTATATTCCACAGGAGGTTCAAATCATTCAATTCCTCCTTAAACAGCAGCATGGGAAAAATAACGAAATCACATTCCGGTTCATTCTCCATGGCTTTAACCCTCTGCTCCAGGCAATATGGCGCCAGAACATCATCGGTGTCTAAGAACATCACGTAATCTCCACTGCACCTTTCCACCCCTATATTCCTACAAACACATGCACCTTTGGGGTCCCTGTCCCGCTTAAATATCTTTACACGTTTGTCTTTTTCTGCAAAAGACTGAAGTACATCCCAACTATTGTCGGTACTACCGTCATCAACTATTACCCACTCCCAATTCTCGTAGGTCTGGTTAAATATGGACTGAGCCGTTTCATGTATGATATATGCCCTGTTATACGAGGGTGTGATAATAGATACTTTGCTCATCTTTAGTTTGATTCGGTCGGCATACCGTCTTGACCAGGTAAAGTATCCTGAATATCGGGGGTATAATTCTCAAATTGAAGCTTCAACATTATCTCAAGCAATATGCCAAACCCAATAAAAATCAGGCCGGACAATATGCATAATGCTGTGCCCGCAGTAACGCCCAGACCTTTCACTACAAAACCTGCGCCCCAAACAATGCCAAACAATAAAAAAGCCAAACCCACGCTACCAAAAAAACGCAAAGGAATAAAGTGTATAATGATGTACATTATTTCATATAAAGTTTCAATGGCCGTCTTATAGCTGATGGTGGACGTTCCGTGCTCCCGGGGCTTAATGTTTATAGGCTCTTCTATGATTTTGAACCTGAACTGGTGAAATAACAGCACAATTACATCCGAGAAGGGCATACCATTGGGCGCAAACTTCACCATATATTTCACAACGTTCGTTTTGTACATCTTCATGCCGCTATTCAGGTCATTTATCCTGATCTTGATAAACGCCTTTGAAAAACGCACTATAATGGACTTAGCAAAATTCCTAAGCGCTGTAGAACCTTTGTTGTTTCGGTTGCCAACACACATATCGGCATTTTCTCTCACCAAAACCTCCAGCATTGTTTCAATATCTTCCAGAGTGTGCTGACCGTCGGCATCGATAGTTACCACGTATTCAGTCTCACATCTCCTGATACCGGTTTTTATTGCAGCGCCATAGCCCCTGTTTCTTGAGTGAGAATATACAGTAACGTACTCGTCCGTGAATTCATTCAGTTCTTGTAGTGAGCGATCCTTGCTACCATCATTTACCACAATACACCGGTAATTCTTTTGCCTGCAATATGCTGACACCTCAGGCAAGACTCTTGGTATATTCTCTTCCTCATTGTAACAAGGAATCACAATCGTGAGTAAAGACTTCATATTATCTAATTCGCTCTGGTTATTAAATGCAATCGTGCTACTGGCGTAGCCGCAACCTTCCAGTCTGAATCAGCGAGTTCTGCCTTTATTAAACTATCATCGCCAATGTAGAATACCTTATCAAAATGTGCAAACTGCGGACTATTAACCCACAACTTATCCATTGCATTACTTTGTATCTTCGACTTACCTGCAATTACTGCGTGTGGTAAATTACCCTTCCCAAAGTCGTGATACACCTCCCAGCCATACAGTTGAAACAGTGATCCTCTTGCCGTGTTATCCAGTTCCCGGTTCCAACCATTAACTATTATCAATGAATTATCGGTACTACTACGTTTCAATTCCGCTAATATCCCGTTATAATCTTTGTAGTCATGCGGGAATGTACCATTCGTATTACCACTTAATATCGTGTAAAAAGAATAGACTACACCTATAAGCATTAAAGGGGCAATCATAGTTTTTACCACTAATTTTTCTAACTTCTGCATGTCTGCGTACTTTCGAAGCAGCAGAAGAAAGAACATAAAATAAGACGGGGAATAGTACCTAAACTCTTTTACATATGTCCATGCCCATGTATTGTCAGCGTTTGTATCCAATTTGTACTTCACACTCAAAAATGCCAGAAAAAGGATATTAACAGCTATGGTGCTTATGGTAAGCACACCCAGGTAACCACCTTTGTCAGACCTAATGTCTTTTAGTGCTATCCTCACTGCAAACAATAACAACAGTAATGTAAAGAGCAGCTTAATAGCATTGTAAACAGCATACATACCTCCACTCAGCCTGTTAACAATAAAACTGTCATTCAATAAGCTATTGAAAAAGAACGCATTAAAATACTTTAAGTTTGAAAAGAATAATGCGCTTCCGGTATCCTCATGCCTGCCGCCACTTAAGAAGGTACTTTGTCCGTTTAACGTCAGTTGATAATAACTGTACAGACCAATAAACGCCAGGAATATTATGCCTGTTGCTATTGACCAAAAGGCGTATTTCTTTTCTTTCTTTGCTATTGCAAGCACCATAAGGCATGCCGGAAACACGAACATCAATGGATAAAACCCATACCGGTAAAAACCAGGCAGTATTGCCGCAATCAGAAATATCACCAGGAGTCTGCTGTCTCTTCTGCCTGTTTCCAACCAACGAAGAAAAACAACTGACGACAAAATGAAAAAAGAGAGGGAAAGAAAATCGGTGCTAAACAGCATGTAGAAAGGTGCCGACGAGATGGCGAAAAACACCAGGAGCAAATTAGCTATCCAGGGCTTGAATCTGCTACCCCACCACACAAAGAACAGTGCCAAAGCCCCGTAAAACACAACGACAGAAAATACATCGAGCGCAATAGCTGCTGCAAAATAATCCCCGGTGGCCTTTTGAGCCATTGATATAGTCAGAGAATATCCCGGAGGCCAGCCAGACAGTGGCCCATATAGAGTCTGTTCCAGGTTGTCTGCGTCCTGCACAGAAATGCTGTAGCCATGCCCTTCATCCATATTCTTAGCTGCCAGCAACTGGTAACATTTATCTGACCCCAGGTGCATATATCTCAGGTTAAGCCATATCCGGCTACCTAAGGAACCCAGAAAAAGTAGCAGAAACAGAATTATGCGGTAGCGTGACATAGTGTATGCTTTAGTTAAGTTTTTTCACTTCCCAATTCAGCACGGGGTGTATCTGGCCCGGAGGCTTAACAGCCAATAGCACCCCCATTTCATTATATATCAATTCCTCTACATTAAACGACACAATTTCCGCCTGTATAATGGACTTCACACTTGGAATTTCAACATTCACGCTGACATAGTATCTCGACAGGTTCAGTAACTTGGATGGTATCATTAGCGTTGATGTATAACTTCCCTTTTCCCTTACCCGGCTGCTATTGTAATAATTAAAATCACTTGTGCTGAATATATGTTCGCCGTCAAACCCCATCAGGCTAACTGTAATGCGCAAGTCTTTAATCGTTTCCAGTACTTCGTATTCAATCTCCACGAGGATATCATCATCTGTGGTTAGCGCCTTATCCAGGTCACCCGCCTTGTCCAATACCTTTATTGCACTTAACCTCAGGGTATTATCGCCGGGGCGTTCATCTGATGTCCATTTCACGCACCTGTCAATATCAGAATCTGATGACAAATACCGCTCTATCGCGGAAGGTGTATCCACCAGCGTGTCTACTGTGCCGTGCTTCATTACCAGGGTTTTGTGACAGAGGTTTTTAATTGCCCCCATATTATGGCTTACGAACAGCACAGTTCTGCCGTCGTTCTGGCTAACATCCTTCATACGGCCCAGGCACTTCTTCTGAAATTCGGCATCGCCGACTGCCAATACCTCATCCACTATCAATATTTCCGGTTCCAGGAATGCTGCGACAGCAAAAGCCAGCCGCACATACATAC
>DATCSV010000488.1:0-9053 GCA_036568285.1 Flavipsychrobacter sp.
AAAGCTAAAAATTAATAATTATTCCTTTTCTCTATGCTGTTGTTTCCGGGTTATTTATTTCATCCTCGCCGGGTTGCACAAAGAAACTGATGGTTCGCAAGGGGTTGATAAAGCCTGCGAACCTTTGTTTGCTGGGCACTACGGCCTTCACCCGGCTGATAAATGCCTGCAGGAAGCTGTCTGCTATGGTGCGTTCCCTGTCTGTCAGTTCCTGCTTCGCGTATTTCTTTTTCAGGTATACGTTCATGAAACCGGTATAGTTTGTACCCATTGCCGGGTCAACAGTGCGGGTGGCATACTGCATAGGCGTCTGCCCATTGCGGAATATCCCTATCTGGTGCAGGTAGAAGTTGGCTGCCCTGTAAGCGAAATATGCCTTTGGCCCGTCGGTAGCAGCACGCCTGTGCCTTATCACATAATAGCGGTATATGATGGATGGTGTCAACAGCAACAACAGCAAGAGCGCCCCGAGTACCAGGCCCAGTGTCAACAGTATCTGCCTTGCAGACAGGGGGTGTTCCGCCGTTTGTTTTTGCGGTTTATCCTCAGGTTTTGCCGTGTCTTTACGTTTCAGGTACAGTTCGTCCAGCGGGGTGGGGGAAGGTATTCGTTGGGCAAGGGCTTCGCCTTTCTCGCCTTTGCGAACACTCATATCCTTCAGTGCCTGTGCATAAGATACCGCTGTGCCTTCGTCTCCTTTCTTCACCTGGCTAAGGGGTACGTCCACACTGTCCACATATATGGCGGCTATCTTCATGTCCATCACCATCGTAGCGGCACTGTCCAGTTTGTACTCTTTATCGTGAAACACCATATGCTTCACTTTCATGGTGAGCAGCTTCTTTAATGTATCCACGTCAGACACTATACCATCGGCAGCCAGCCAGGCGCGTGGGGGCTGCAGCGGTGGTGTGCCGTCGGGCTGCGGACTTTGTTCCGCCTCTTCATTGCCAACGGTAGTGTCAAAGTCGAGCCAGCCATAGCCGGGGAAGTACACCTGTACCCATGCATGGGTCTGGTCAGCATAATACCAGTACCAGCCTTTGTTCTTATCGCTGCGGTCCACCGTCATAAAGCCAACGGTAATGCGCGAGGGTATGCCCAGCGACCTGAGCATAAAAAGGGTAGCGCCTGCATAATAAGCGCAATAGCCCTTCTTATTCTCAAACATGAAGTACATGAGCTTGGAAGCGCTGGGTATATCCGGTATGCCGGGGTTGTCTGTGTAGGTATATATCCGCTTGCCGTTCTCATCCCGTTGCAGGAAGTGGTCGCGTATGGCCAGCACTTTATCAACTGGTGTGGCAGCGCCTTTGGTCACTTCGTGCGCCAGGTCGCTTATCTGCTTGAATTTGTCGTTGGGCGGCATGTCGGTGTAGTAGTCCATGAACTTCTTGTCCACTCCTTCATAGCCTTTCACCTGCCTTAATACTTCAAACCTGTTTTCCTGGAAGGTGCGTATCTGTTCTTCTTCTGAATTGTAAATAAAGTACGCGCTGTTCAGTTCCGATACATAGCCCTTGGCGCGGTATGCAGATATGAATTCATTGCGGTAGTCTTTTTCCACTGCTATGGGCTGCACGAAGAAACCCACGTTGGGCGCTACATAAGTGCTTGTAGAGAGTTTCTTATTGTATACTTCAATATCTACCGTCTTGCGTAGCTTGGTGGCCTTGCTGTTCCTGATAACGGTTGAATCCGTTTCCGTAAAGAACAGGGGTATCTTGCCCGGGTTAGGCTCAAACAGGTCGTTGGACGGCAGCAGCGAGTCGCGCTCAAAAGTTTCGGTCAGGGTATCGAAATAAGTGTAGTGGAATGCCGTAAGGTACAGCGGGTTGGGCATATCTGTGCCCGGGAAGAAGTTGTCTATATGCGCGGCAAACAGCAGTTCGTTGCTGCGGCCCAGGTTGCTGCGCAGGCGGCTGTATTGCTTGATGTCGAAGGTGCCGTCCTTGTTTTTTTTCAGCATGGTGTTCTCGCCATCTTTGCCACCGCCGCCATAGTTGGCCACGGTTTCTTTTATTTCGCCGCGCATCATATACACCACCCCACCAAACAACAGCGCCGCCAGCAGCCCGAACAGGAACAGGCGCCTGCCCATAAACCACCAGAACTTCTGTGATTTGTCTTTGTAACTGTATATCTGCTCGGCTGCATACAGGATATACACAGCGTATAGCACTGCCGGCGTAAAATCGCGCAGCAGGGTGTATACGCTGTCCATTTGCGCCTTGGCTATCAGCAATATGCAGGCTACGAGCATTAATGCGGCTGTAAACACCGACCAATACCTGAGCCGGGAAAAGCCCCAGCCCATCAGCCAGCCGCCTGTGAAGAGTATGGCAAACACTAAAAATTGAACAGAAATAAAGAAGGCATCAAATTCGCCCACAGCCATCTTGTCCAGTCCCTCGTACACCAGGAACATACCCAACACCAGCAGCAGGAATGTAGGCAGGAACCGGAACCTGAATGCATAGAACAATGCACTGACACCCATGCCGGCAGCAAAGTAGATGGTCTGCTGCAAAGCTTGTGCCCTCAGTATGGAATAATACTCGTTGGCATGCCACAGGATATAGTAGCTCACCAGCGCAGTAGGCAGTACCAGGAAAATAAGTTTGGCCAGTAGTTCGTTAACCGGCGTGGCTCTTTGTATATTCATATACCTGAAGCCATAAATTTAGGACAAATATTTGCACGGGCTTTGTTAAAAATGCCTTTACTATATCTTGTCCAGCACAAATGAATAGCGCCCGTCCGCCTTTTCTACGTTGAAGCGTATCTTCCGGTTGGTGATGCTGGCATTTTCACCCAACCAGTAGTAGGCACTTCCACCTCGCGTATTGTTTTTTATGTCTATAATGATCGTGTGATTATTATCAGAATTGGTATTGCCTTCGTCGTCTGTCCAGTTATTGTTTTCGGTCACCACGTCATACTTGCCAAAGTACGTGATTGAATTGTTCTGGTCTATTAACGCGGCTTCTTTCTTATCGTTCAGCTGCAATATCATATTGTTGTACTGCTGCGTTACATTATCCGATTTGAGAAAGCCATCATGTCTTACTACTTTCTCAAATTTATACTGGCCTACGGCTCTTCTTTCAACTTCCGTCAGTCCGTCATTCTTTTTGCAAGCGGCAGAAAATAATATTACCGCTGATAACGATATGTAGAGTGCGCTTTTCATACTACAATTTTATACAATAAATGTGCAGGAAAGCACGCTGGTTGCCTGCCACAGCGTTAAAATAATGCTAAACCGCTATTATGTACCTGCACATATTATCAGCAGGATATAAACATTAAAAAACTATTTACCAACATCGTGGGGGCGTATGGTGCGGCCATTATTAAGAAAACGTTATCTTAGGCACGTTTTAAAAATATTTACATCAAAAATGATTCAGGAAAAAGAAAATCCGGTGAAGCTATCTCATGGCGACCTGGATGAAAAAACAAAACAGATGTTACAGAAATTCAAGATCGTTACCGTTATCGGTTCAGGCACAATGGGCAATGGTATCTGCCATGTTTTTGCACAAAACGGATTTAATGTCCACATGATGGACATCAGGCAGGAAGCACTGGACAAGGCTGTAGGTACCATAGGTAAAAACATGGACCGCCAGGTAGCCAAGCAATTGCTGACTGAAGAGCAAAAGCAGGATGCTCTCGGACGCATCATCACCTACACCAATATGGCCGACGCTGTAAAAGACGCCGACCTGGTGATAGAAGCAGCTACTGAGAATATTGACCTGAAAACGAAGATATTCGAAGACCTGGACAAGCTGTGCCCCGAGCATACGATACTTGCTACCAACACATCTTCTATTTCTATTACACGCATCGGTTCGCACACCAAACGCCCCGGACAGGTAATAGGCATGCACTTTATGAATCCTGTACCGGTAATGAAACTGGTAGAGATCATCAACGGTTATGCTACTACCGAAGAGGTAACCAAAGTGATACACGACCTGTCTAAATTCCTGGGCAAAGTGCCTTGCGTGGTGCAGGATTATCCCGGTTTTGTATCCAACCGTATCTTGATGCCTTTGATCAACGAGGCTATCATCACCCTGCAGGAAGGCGTAGCAGGTGTGGAAGAAATAGATACAGTGATGAAGCTGGGTATGGCGCACCCTATGGGTCCGCTGCAACTGGCAGACTTCATTGGCCTGGATACCTGCTATTCTATTATGAACGTACTGCACATGGGCTTTGGCAAGCAGAAGTATGCACCTGCCACATTGCTGGCCAATATGGTGCAGGCAGGCTACCTGGGTGCTAAGAGTGGCGAAGGCTTTTACAAATACACCCCCGGCAGTAAAGAGTTGGTGGTGAGCTCACGTTTCCAGACTAAGAAATGGTAGTTGATAAATTCAAAAGTAAAAAGTCAAAATTCAAAAAAGCGGTGGTCTGTGGCTGCCGCTTTTTTGAATAGCCTGAGCTAAGAGAATATAATGTTAAAGTATATTTCACAGTATTGTGCTCTGATTGCGTGTCTATATCTTGGAGCAAATTAAACCTATGAAGCAAATTCTTTTACTACTCTCTACAATACTAGTTTTTAATAATTTTTCTACTGCCCAAACCGAGTATTTGACTCAAATTGATCCTAATACAGGCAATGTCATCAAACTGGACAGCATACCGGGTGTAAAGTGGATACGTATTGTTAACTACGCCTATGATACTGATAAAAAGCAATATCATTTTATTGGGATGAATGGTGACGAAACAGAAATGGCGTACTATACTATTGATGCAACATCAGGAGAGTTGAGTAATAAAACAGTGGTTGATTTGCCCAAAGATGATAACCCCGCCAATTTTGCATATAATCCTAACGATGGTAATATGTATGGGATCTATTGGAACGCTTTAAGGGAGGAAGAATATTTTGTAAGAGTAAACGAAGAGACAGGAACCTTTGACAGCGTATCTTTTTTTCCGGGTATCAAATGGATAGAACCTAACACTCAATGTATCAATGTGCATACGAACCAATACACATTCGTGGGTTTAGACAGCATTTATCGCTCGCGGTATTGCTCTGTGAATATAACCACCGGCCAGGTATTTCAAAGTGATATTATTACCGCATATGACAGCGCAACAATTCTTATAATGAAATATGATGGACAATCTAAAAAGTATTATGCTGTTATCACTTCCGGGTATCCCTGGAAGACAGGAATTGACGAAGTGAATGTCGCCACTGGTGAGAGCAAAAGGATTTCCGGCCTACCCCCATTCTCTTCTGTAGGGCAAACCCAATATACATACAATGATAAGGATGGTGTTTTCTATTTGAGCGTTTCCCGGGATACTTCAGATTACGACTGGTTGTACGCAATAAGCAGCACTGATGGTATACTGGAAAAGATCACACCACTGCCATTGTTGCCTGGCAATGACAATTTGATATGTTATGAGTATGATGCAGATATCGATAAAATAATCGCATTGCATTGGGAAAATAAAACTAACCATGCCACAGCCCGTATAAAGGTATATCCCAATCCAGCCGGTGAGTACCTGGTAATAGATTTGGGAAGAAATTATGACAACATAACTGTAGTAGTGTTCGATATGATGGGAAAAGTTGTCAGAAAAAACAGGCTACACAATACACCAGGTACTCAAATATCTACTGAAGGCCTGGCAAGTGCAAATTACTTGTTTGTCGTTTTTGATAAGAATAAAGCAATCGCTCGGCGAAAGATATTTATAAGGAGGTAACTTTAAGAATGTAAAGAAGTAATCCTACAGCTTTTACTTCCTCTTCTTACTCACCTTCGCTTTTTTATTAAAGTCCAGGCAGAGGGTTATCCAATAGTCGAGGTCCGACTTCTTTTTGATGCCGTCTTCGTGTACAAATACATAGCCCTTCATGGGCCTGCCTGTAAAATCCATTGGCCTGGCACCATTCCGTTCTACCGCCTCGTCATAGACATCGGGGCCTACACGGCACATTATTTCGTCTTCGTTTACACCAATGCACATCTTATCATCTACCATAAAACATAAGCCGCCAAACATGCGTTTCTCTTCTATCTTCTTTGCGCCGCCCAGTGCTTCACGCACCCGGTCAGCTATTTTTTCAGAGTAGGCCATAAATGGTCAATTAAGAATTATCAGGATAAATATAGACTTTAAATATTGCCGGTAAAAATCATATCATGCAACAATCACAGTTTCTATGTGTTACATATGGTCAGGATGATAAAAAGTAAGATTATGATGAATATAAAGTTAACCGGGCTAATTGTATTGATAGCCGTTTGTTTCAGCAGTTGCTCGCAGAAGATAGTAGGTACCTGGAATATCAGTAACTATGAATCTGTAGCTTCAGGTGGTCAGGCAATAAAAGTGAAGAATATCGGTGATATAACCTTCAATAAAAATAACACAGGGCAAACGAATATCATGTACTCCATATTTGAGAACAAGGTGGAAGATAAATCGGCATTTGAATGGAGTAAAGCCGAAGATGGTGAAAGTATTACCATCAGCGGAGAAGGCACACAACTGAACAAAACATGGCTGATAGTAGAAGATGAAAGGAAATACCAGCGTTGGAAGTCTACTGACGGCGCCAATACATTGCAGGTACTGGAGCTAGTGAAAGAGTAGATATTTACCGGGTATGGGCAGAGGTCTAATTTTCTTTTCCAAACCGATACCCGAAACCGACTTCAAACTTTCCGAAAGAAGAATAGATATAGTCGCCGTCTTTGGTCAGGTCCAGGTAGTTGAGCCCCCCGCCTAATGTCAGGCTGATGAGCATATTATTATTCATATAGAGATTCAGTCCCACATCACCGTAAAATCCTACCTGCCATTCCGTTAGCTCCTGTTGGTAGGGCCCATATGCGCCGGTGACATTGCGTAGTGAATCGCGCAAAATGCGACGCTCGCCATATGCAGTAAATAACCCCGGTGAAATAAACACCGTTGCCACCCGTTGACCGAAAGGATAGAACCGTAATGATGGCATAAAGTATCCGGATACCCGGTCGAAAGTGATGAATACGGGGAGTCTCAGCCCTACCGTACTATACCTGTCCAACATACGTTCGTACGACAGGCCCGTACCCAGGTTGTCTGACGAGAGTATGGCGAGCGGTACCAGGGTAGCTACCTGGCGTGGGAACCGTTTTCGAATATTAATGTCGGCACTGGCTACGGCACCTTTGTTTCTTTCCTGTGTCTTGCTCCAGTTGATAGCATCATAATAAAGTATTTCGCCATGGGCAGATACCACCTTTGCTAAGTCCCTGACATGAACATGGAATATCGGTCCGTTTTGTTCATTGATATGTGTAAACGACACCTTCGTAGGTGTGATATGTTTGACGTACACGATATTAGGAGGTAACTGCCTGTAGTAAATAGTATCCTGGGCGTACGTTGTTGTGCAGGTTAACAGCGTCAGGGCTGCAAGGTATCGGTACATATAGATAGTGTTTGTTACCCCGCTGCAAAATTTATGCCTGAATGTGGCAATCTGCTCTTCATCGGTTGGCTATTACAACCTGCACGCCCCATACCCCCAGCCCATAAATATCTTATTACGCAAGGCGAAGTTGTTCTTGGCAATTTCGGTTTTGACGGGTTTTATATAAAACTTTGCCCGTGCCGAATCAATCTTCTCAATAGGTACACGGTAGGTATGTGAAGTGATATGATGTCCTCTCCCTGTCGTGCCCGTCCCGAAATAACGCATATTGTTTCTGCGGCGGGCCTGGGTAGTACTGTCCACATTCCAGTTGATTTGAAAATCCAGTACATAGGCTAAATCTTTCGGGTGGAGGTACCCGGCCTCTATCTGCTGTATATATACTTCGTCAGGAAAGAAGTTAAAACCGAAGTATCCTCCATAATGTGCCATTACAGCAAAGAATAGCGTAGAATACAGTCCGTATTCTTCCAGTGTAAATTGCCCTGCTCCTATATTGTAATTATATCCTTCTTTATATATCTCGTATAGTTCCATCATGTCAGGTGTACCGGTTTTCAGTTCCTTCATGATGTCCTTCTGCTCTATGCCTATCAGCTTGTCCGACGGCCAGCCTTTTTCCAGTATCAGTTTTTTTAGTTCACTCCATGTTTTCTCTATTTGTGGCTTATAACGCCGCCCGGTTTCAGGGCCAAATCCCTCTCCTTTCATAGGGTTTTTCTCCATCTGGTCATACCCGTACAGGCTATACATTTTCTTCAGGGCAGGGGTGTCTATTCCCGCAAGGTATTGGGGCCGGTTACGCTTGTATATAGCAGCTACGCTGTCATCATATCGGGCAAAAAGGGGGTGTTTTTTGATATAGGGTATATACAAGAAATGCCTGGGCATCAGGCCGTATCTGGTCCCTTTATCCACAAATGCCATAAACGCTTTGGCGTTACTGTCATACAGCGCCAGTTCTATCGCTGTCATACAATCATGTACAAATACAAAATCGTACTGGTTGAACGTATTCTGATAGGTGACCAACGCCCCTTTAATGTCATTTTGTACAAATGCCTGCTCTTCAGCTTTATTAATGTTCAGGTGGTAATACTTGTAATTCGTTTGTTGCGCGGTGGCAGAATATTGAAGAAAGGTGAATAGCAGCAGTATAATTTTCAATTTCATGAACAGTTTATTGAAGCTATGGTAAATATACGAATATATTGGTGCTTTGATTTATTGATTCGATATCCAGCTGATTCTTTAATTAAATTTTATATTATCGCAATTAATGAGTATATTTGTTGTAGAAAAAAATATTATATACCCTTTCGGTCAGCTCCGCTTTTTCAGATGTGGATGACGGGGTAAACTTTACAAGTAATGAAAACACAACAGAAAACTCAGCCCGGCCTTATGTTATGCTCCCGCCCCACCAGGCGGGATTTTTATTACAACTACCTTCCCGAAAAAACATGCGCAGAGTTAACAATAGTTAACAAAGCATCTCTAATGTGCTCTTTATCAGTTAATTGCAAAGGCGCGAAATTGCTAACAGTTAAACCGGCCTGTCGGCCGGTTAACAAAATGC
>DATCSV010000489.1:0-22949 GCA_036568285.1 Flavipsychrobacter sp.
TCAATACAGATGGCGGACGTTGCGATACCTGTAAAGGCGATGGCGAAGTGGTGGTAGAAATGCAGTTCCTGGCGGATGTGCACTTAGTTTGCGAAAGCTGTAAAGGCAAACGTTTTAAAGACGAAGTGCTCGAAGTGACTTACCGCGAAAAGAATGTACACGATGTGCTGGAGATGAGTGTAGACGAAGCACTGATGTTCTTTGCCAACGAAAAGAAAATAATTAAAGCGCTGCAGCCACTCAGCGATGTAGGTTTGGGTTATGTAAAGTTGGGGCAAAGCAGTAATACGCTCAGCGGCGGCGAAGCGCAAAGGGTGAAGCTGGCGTCCTTCTTAGGCAAGGGCAGCAGTAAGGATAAAATACTCTTCATCTTCGATGAACCTACTACCGGGCTGCACTTCCACGACATCAAAAAACTGCTCACTTCTTTCGACGCGCTGATAGAACAGGGTCACAGCATCATCGTTATAGAACACAATACAGATGTCATCAAAAGCGCCGACCATATTATAGACATTGGCCCTGAAGGTGGCGCAGCGGGAGGACAGGTGCTATACTCAGGCCCGCCAAAAGGATTGAAAGAAGTAAAGGATAGTTATACGGGACAGTATTTATAAGTAGCCCCCTGAGTAATATGCTACGACGCTAAGGGTGGAATAATTACGGGTAGATAATAAGCTATAAAAAATCCGTCCTCCGACATAAGTCAGAGGACGGATCCAAAATTTATCATCATGCGGCTGTGCCGCTATTGATTATTTGATGATTTCAGTAACCTGACCGGCACCTACTGTACGGCCACCTTCGCGTATCGCGAATTTCAGACCTTTCTCCATCGCTATTGGTGCGATCAGAGTTACGTGCAGGTTCACGTTATCGCCAGGCATTACCATTTCCACACCTTCGGGCAGGTGACACTCACCTGTAACGTCAGTTGTACGGAAATAGAACTGAGGACGGTATTTGTTGAAGAACGGAGTGTGACGTCCACCTTCTTCTTTGCTCAGTACATACACCTCACCTTTGAATTCAGTGTGCGGAGTGATGCTCTTAGGAGCGCAGATAACCATACCACGCTTGATGTCTTTCTTCTCTATACCACGCAGCAGGATACCGGCGTTGTCACCAGCCTCACCACGATCCAGGAGTTTCTTAAACATCTCAACACCTGTACATGTAGAAGTAAGAGGAGATTCGTTGAAACCTACGATTTCTACGTTGTCACCTACTTTGATCACACCACGCTCGATACGGCCTGTAGCCACTGTACCACGTCCTGTGATAGTAAATACGTCCTCTACAGACATCAGGAAAGCCTGATCAACAGCACGCGGAGGCAGAGGAATCCACTCATCCACAGCTTTCATCAGCTCGATTACTTTTTCAACCCACTGAGGCTCACCGGCCAATGCACCTGTAGCAGAACCTTGTATGATTGGTGTGTTATCGCCATCATATTCGTATTTGCTCAACAGGTCGCGGATTTCCATTTCAACCAGTTCCAGGATCTCAGGATCATCAACCAGGTCTACTTTGTTCATAAATACCACCATGCGGGGTACGCCTACCTGGCGGCCCAGCAGGATGTGCTCTTTAGTTTGAGGCATCGGACCATCAGTAGCTGCTACCACGAGTATAGCGCCGTCCATCTGGGCAGCACCAGTAATCATGTTCTTCACATAGTCAGCGTGGCCAGGACAGTCAACGTGTGCGTAGTGGCGGTTATCAGTTGCATACTCAACGTGTGCTGTATTGATAGTGATACCGCGCTCCCTTTCTTCGGGTGCACCGTCAATCTCATCATATCCTTTTTTCTGCGCCAAACCTCTTTCTGACAGAATGGTAGTGATCGCTGCTGTTAATGTAGTTTTACCATGGTCCACGTGACCGATGGTACCAATGTTTACGTGGGGCTTGTCCCGCTGAAAGGTCTCTTTTGCCATCGTATTAGTTGTTTAAATTTTATACTTGTTTCTTTAAAAAGAGTGCAAATATAAGTTATTTTTGTTTCAAAGAAATTTATTTTTCCGCTGCAGATATACTTTTTTTAAAAGGTTGGCCGACATTGCTATCCACAGGCATAAAACAGGCATAGCAGTATAAAACATACGCTCTACAGAAACCGATAATAGCATCTGGATGAAAACACACACGACGAACCATTTTATCACCCGATCGCTACCTGTCCATAACTTTGTAGCATAACCGGGAATAAACACCCACGCCAAGAGGGGCGCTAATATCCAAAGAAACAGATTCGACAAAATCTTATATAGGCCATAAAAGCTGAATAATACCCGCATGAACTGTGGCGCGAGATATATATGGTATAAATCCGCTTTTAGCCCGCTCATAAACACAGGTGGTGCATATAGCTCGTATATATATCTATAGCTAAATACCAGGGCGCCTGATAAAAGGAAATAAAGCGCCAGCTTTTTTCGGCTGATGTGACTAAAGAAAAAGATAAGTGGCGCCACAAATATAAAGGCTTCTTTTGCCCATGGTCCCAGGAAGATAGCCCACAACAGCATTGAGGTATTTTTTTCTTTGATACCCAAAAGTGTCCACGCCACTGTAACACAAAATAACGAATCGACAAGCGGTAACCCGCTGAGATAGATGGTATACCGGCTGGTGAGCATAACCAACACACCGCCTAAAGCCATAAAGGCATTGAGGCCATACGCCTTACAATATCTGTAAATAAGAAGGCCGAAGTAGCTCATTAAAAAGGTATTGATAGCGAAAAAGCTGAAAGGAAGACCAAAGTCGCCTGTGAAGTAAGTAGGCGCCAACTTGCCAAACAGGCCACCAAATAAAAAATTGAGAAGTGCCGCGGCAAAGGGGATCAACACCCTAAAACGCCTGACAGGGCTCTGGTCAAAATCGAAAATTGCCAGGCCCAGGTAAGTATGGCAATCTGAGAATTGGGAAAGGTCGTAGGCAAAGAGAATAGATATAGCCGGACCTATAATGACGGCGGTACAGAATAGGAATACCAATGTATGCTCATGGAAAATGAAGTCGCGTATACGATGCATAGCAATAATGACTATACGGCAAACATATCAGAATAAATCGGAAAATCTAAATAATAGAAAAAGAGGAGAGCTGTTGAGCAGGATTGAACTGCCGACCTCTTCCTTACCAAGGAAGTGCTCTACCACTGAGCTACAACAGCTTGTGTACTATTTTCGCCCTGACTTGCGACCTTCCCGCCACGAGCGGGATACTCTACCACTGAGCTACAACAGCTTAAGAACTTTCATCTAAAAAAACACACCCAGGAGGTGAGCTTTAAAAAATGAGCGGGAGACGAGGTTCGAACCCGCGACCTACAGCTTGGAAGGCTGTCGCTCTACCAGCTGAGCTACTCCCGCTTGGTAAATGTTTATTGCCCGGTAAAAATTACCACACAACCAACATGGTTATGTGGGCAGAGAAGGATTCGAACCTCCGAAGTCGTAAGACAGCAGATTTACAGTCTGCCCCCGTTGGCCGCTTGGGTATCTGCCCGCCTTGGTATTTAGCTTTCATGAAAGGATAAACCTATCCCGCCACTTCAAAAAAGAGCCGCTTGCCGGAATCGAACCAGCGACCTACTGATTACAAGTCAGTTGCTCTACCAGCTGAGCTAAAGCGGCTAATACCTTTTAAAGAACTACCCCGTTTGAAAGGGGATTGCAAAAGTAGGTAACAAATTGATTTTTGCAAATTTTTTTCAACTCATTTTTAGCGGTTTATTATTCACAACGGCACCGGCATGCCACATGAGTAATTGTACGCATACAACCCGGTAAACAACTGAAGAAAAATCAATTGATATACTCTGCAGAGAACTTTACCCTCTCTTCAGCAGGGCCCGCAGTATCGGCATACACCACATAGAACTCTCCACTCATCTGCGTGCCTAACGAATTGATAGATCCCTCGCCTTTTAGAAGTTGCTTGCCGGACTGACCCAGTGCCTGGTAACGCTTGAAAAGAAAATTGGAAGGGTGTGCAATCACTTCGGTCTCAACAAATAAATCGTCGTGATTTTTCACTATGGCGATAGTCATACCTATGCGGCCCAGCACATTGTCAAACCCGGGTTCGCCCATAAAGTTGCTGAAGTTTAAAATAGTAACACCCGATGCATCTTCCGAAATTGTCATCGTATACGTGCTGGCACGGCCACTCACCGGCTTGCCATTGACACTCACCACTTCTTGTGTTACCGACCAATTGCCGATGTAAGGTGCTATATTTTTTTTGTCGCAAAACTCGCCGGAGTAGCCGGCCGTACAATCACACTCACCTTGTATACACACACCATTGTTCTTGCAAACAATACCGGCGCACTTGTCTGGCACCGGGGGGTACTTCTCTTTTTTGCACGCAGTGTAGAGTACAATTGAAAAAGCCGCTGTAACAAATAAGGCAGCACTTGCCATACCTCTGAAAAGTCGCATTGTAATATCAGGTTTCGCCAAAAATAGTGAATATCAATCGTACCATGTGAAGCGGACATTAGTAATGACATCCCCTTTGCTAAAAGAATACAGTCCTGTGACGATACCAGATTCGGGGTTGTAGACCCCTTCCCCACCCGACATTTTTGTGCTGTCCGGCAATATCCGTTCGTGCATAGTAAATACCCTGTAAGCTTTGCGCGTACAAACTACCGTATCCGCCAGTTGCGCCAGGCCGAAGACATAAAATGTGTCAGGAGAGTTACCCGGCATTATACTGAGAGGATAGGTCCGCACCGTATCAGTATTAACTGTTTCCGCAGCTGTCCATTGCCGGTTGAACTTATCGTACCATTTACCACCGCAGAGTTCACCCTCGTACCCGTAAGCGCATGCACAAGCACCTTGCACACATACACCTTCATTCAGGCAACGGACAGCGGTACAATTATCACTGATGCAGCCGGCCAGCAGAACCGCTGCTAAACATATAAAGATCAGCCTGTGTAACATTGCCTGCAAATCTATTGCATATCCTTGCCGAAAAAAACATTAAAAAGTACCCGATAAATATTAATTTTATACAAACTGTATGTGTTTTACATTTGTATGACAGGTAAATATCTATGCTTAACAGACTAGTTTTAAACATAACGGCATTCGCTTGCCTCTTTTTTTGTTTGTCCTATAACCGGGTCAGCGGACAAACAGCGAATGTAGCTTCCAATTTTTCCGATACGTTACTATGTGTCAACGGTAATTTTACAGTACCTATTACTGTTAGCTCCACTCCATTTGATGACACAAACGTATTCAGGATAGAAATATCGAACGCCACAGGCAGCTTCGCCAATCCCGTAATAGTGGGGTATGCGTATGGAAACGGCATTGGCACCACAGTTGGCAACTGCACACTGCCTCCATCCATAACTGCCGGCACGGGTTACAGGCTCCGCATCGTAACGAACCATCCCGCATACACCTCCGGCCCTAACAACAAAAATATCAGAGTTTCGGACTTACCTACCGTAACAGCCGCATCTAACGGGCCGCTGTGCGAAGGGGATATGCTGAACCTGACAGCTACCAGTTCCAGCCCTGCACCCACGTTCAACTGGGTAGGACCAGGTGGCTGGAACGCAACAAATGTACAGAACCCGTCCAGGCCCGGAGTTACCACAAATGATACAGGGAAATATATAGTAACCATCACAAGTTATAAATGCTCATCAAAAGATACAGTAGACTTACTGGTGGTGCCGCAACCAAATATTACAGAGATAACCGCTAATTCGCCCGTTTGCGAAGGTTCAGAACTGAAGATAGACTATAAAAGTACCGTGTCCGGTAGCATAAGAAATAGCTGGACATACCCGGATAATACCACACGCAACCTTGCTTCAATAAATGTATTTAATGCCAAGCCGAGCGATGCGGGTAAGTATATAGTCAAAATAGAAGTAGGCTCCTGCTGGGATACAATGAGTGTAACTGTAGTAGTAAAGCCAACACCGGACACACCTACCGCTACCAACAATGGCCCGCTTTGTGTAGGAGAGACGCTGACCGTAGATGGCAGCAGCAGTACACCCGGCGTTACCTACAGGTGGGAAGCGCCTGATGGCACGCCATACAGCGGCACGCCCCTGACTGTACCAAATATTTCTAAAACGCAGGAAGGTGAATGGAAATTATTTGCCATGAAGGACGGCTGCGATTCTAAACCCGGCATTACCGAAGTGAAGATAGGCATACCATTAGTGCCACTACCTGTGTCAGGAGATACTATGCTGTGCCCCGGCGACAAACTGCAACTGTCCGCACAGGCAGCTACCACCCAGGGTATAGAATGGAAAAAACTGCCAAATGACAGCACTATCATCAGCATCAGCCGTACCTATGGCAAAAATCCTGTAACTCCGGAAGATGCGGGGCTGTATGTAGTAACACAGGAAGTATTGGGCTGCAAGTCGCCACCCAGCTATATCAACGTAATAGTTCCGGATATAAAAAACCCGACACCTAAAAATAACGGACCTGTCTGCATAGGCGAAAAACTGGAACTAACAGCGGTGGGCACGAACAATGGCACTTATAGCTGGATAGGGCCGGACGGCTTTACCTCTAACGCACAAAACCCCACTCTGAACAGTGTAACCGCTACTTCGGCTGGTATATATACTATAACTACCAAGCTGGAATATTGCGAAGCATCGGACACAACGCACGTAACTGTAAAACCTATGCCTGAAGTAACGGGAATCAGCAGCAACAGCCCGGTGTGTAATTATACCTACCTGAACCTGTTTGCACAAAGTTCGCTGGACAATTCCACTTTTACATGGACGGGCCCCGACACTTTTAAATCTACCGAACAAAACCCCTCCAGATTCTATACGGACAATGTACGCGGCACTTACACAGCACGTGCAATAAAAGACGGCTGTATTTCCGCCCCGGTAACTACCGAGGTAATCAGTCGCGAAGGGCCCGGTACATCAAGAGCAGGGAATAACGGCCCTATGAAGGAAGGCGAACTGTTGGAATTATTTGCCGAAAACGATAAAGACAGCGTAATGTTTTACTGGACGGGGCCCAATGGTTTCACGTCGAATGAGCAGAACCCACGCATACAAGTGGCCACCGCCAGGAACTCAGGCAAATACGAACTATTCTCTGTATATAACGGCTGTACCACCTCCACCTTTACCGTGGTGGACGTCAAAGACATATTAGGTATTACACTGCAATTATATCCTAATCCCAACGACGGGAGATTTACAGTTACGGGTATCACACAAACAGATGCACAACTGGAAATAACAATATTTAACCACCAGGGCATGACCATGTATCATGGCCTAGCTAAACCTGAGAATGCCAAGTTCAAAACCGAAATTGACATGAGAGGCGTAGCCAGCGGCGTATATATTCTGCAACTGATACAGGAAGCAGAAAGGAAGCGCATCAGGTTCACGGTTGTGAGGCAATAGGCTTAACGTTTTATAAGGATTTCGTGGCACAACCCTTGCACTATAAGTGCTGTATGAGAATTACTTCATGTATACTGTTTATCGCAATTGGTGGCACGCTATGTTTTACTGCCACTGCGCAAAGCAATACGCGTGATACCGTGTTGCATGTAACCATGGACACTGTACAAGTAAAAGCCCGGAGAGAATGGGCAAATGACACCCTGCGCTACCGCTACAACCAGATGAAATACTATGTAACAACGGTAATGCCCTACGTACAGGAAGCTGTGGCCCTGCAGCACGAACTGGAGGCAAAAGTATCGGAAGGCATGGAACGCAAAGAGCAAAAAGCATTTGTGCGCCAACGGGAAGATGAATTAAGGAAACGATTTGACGCTGAAGTAAAGGACCTGAATGAAACACAGGGCGTACTAATGGTAAAGCTGATCGCCCGGCAGACAGGGGTCAACATCTATGATATTCTGAAGGAATACAAAAATGGCTTTGAGGCGATAAAATGGCGTGCATGGGGCAAGCTTAACGGATTCAACCTGGCAAGAAGATATAACCCTGACGACGAAGCAATGTTGGAGAACATCATGGAAGAATTAGGCTATCCCCTACCCGACTTTTACGGCGAAAAACAAATCCTGACGGCTAATTAACGCCTTATACTTAACTTTGCGGCGTTATGAAAATAAATAAGACCGGGATTTTCCTCATTGTATTCTTTATTATACTTACCACAGCATTCGTTACCTACTCATTGAAATTCTTGAAAAAGCCGGAAACATTGCCGGTAATGGGTGCCAATACAGGGCATAAAGTGCAGCCTTTCGCTTTTGTGAACCAGGAAGGCGATACGGTAACGCAGGAAGACGTGAAAGGCAAGATATATGTTGTAGAATACTTCTTCACTACCTGTAAAGGCATATGTCCTAAGATGAATGAGAATATGAGTAAGGTTTACGAAGCCTTCAGGGGCAATGAATCTGTAAAGATTTTATCGCATACAGTGGACCCAAAAAAAGACACAGTAGAGGCGATGAAGGCCTACAGCCTGCGTTTTGAGGCCGACCCCAAACAATGGATGTTCCTGACCGGGGATAAAAAAGAACTTTATGATGTAGCGCGCTACAGCTACCTGATAAGTGCTGCAGACGACACATCAGCAGTAGACATCCAAAGTGACTTTATACATACTGACCGCTTCGTACTGGTAGACCGCGATGGCTATATAAGGGGCAGGTTTTACAGAGGTACGGATATGGAAGAAGTAAATCAACTTATAGGCGATATCCACCTGTTGCTGAAAGAAAAGCCGCTGTCCGAATCAGGCGTTCATAGCCCAGCCGAGTAGCAACCAACCCACTACGATAAAAGGCGCAGGTATCTTGGTAAAGAACAAGATGCAGAATGTAATTGCCGCCACTACCACATTCGTCCACTCGAATGGCATAGCCCTGAACAGAACAAAACCGGACGCCCAAACAAAACCAACGATAGCCGCATTGAACCCTTCCAATGCACGATAGATGACGACGTACTGCCGCAGATTCTGATATACCGGAAACAGGAAAAATAGCAGTAATGTACTGGGAAGAAATACCGCAAATGTAGCGAACAAGCAGCCTATCACCTGCCATACAGGCCCATACTCACTCATTACCATTCCACCTACGTATGAACAAATGGCAAACACAGGGCCGGGTGCAGCCTGCACCATGCCATAGCCGGTAAGCAACTGTTCACCGGAAAGCAAAGGCGTCATACCAAGATGCAAGGGCCTGTTGACAAACTGGAACAACATCATAGGCACCAATGCCTGTCCACCACCAAAAACTATAGTGCCAAAACGGTAAAAGTTTTCGAACATATTGAACAGCCGGGCATGAGGAAAATTAAAAACCCTGGCCAGCTCACTTAAAATACCTGCTGCGATAAAAATGGCCACAAATATCCATAGGTTCATCCACTTGATAGACTTGGGCTTTTCCTTAGCATCAGGTATACGCTTGTTGCTGAAATTGCTGATAACGCCTGCCAGTAGTAGCAGCACAGGAAATATCCAGGGGAATTGGAGGAATATGGTAACAATAACACAGCCTGTCATGATAGCCCAGGTAGCAACGTGACGTACACTGGTTTTCATCATCCGCGTGGCAGCGTAGGCGATGAAACCTACGGACATTGGCAGAACGTATTTGAATAGGTTTGTATTGATGTCCTTCACATCAATATAGTAAATCAGGAATGAGAAAGCCCCCATAAGGACGGTAGCCGGCATGATCCAGAGCAACAATGTAACTATCGCCAGCGGTATACCTCCCCTCTTCATTGCAATGAGCGCCACCGTTTGAGTAGATGAAGGACCGGGCAGCATCTGGCAGAAAGCATTGTATTCCAGCAGTTCCTGTTCCGACACATCCTTTCGTTTTTGAACGAAGGTGCGCATCATCATACCAATATGCCCATGTGGCCCGCCAAAAGCAGTGAGGGAGTACATAGCTACCGCCCTCAGAAAAGGTATGTGGCGCAAAAACATATCCCTGAGCAGATTATTCCGAAAAATAGTCACAAAAAAGGGAAATACATAGCATAGCAAATACGCCCGTAGTTTGTATCTTGCAGCCTGAAATTTTATTTTACTAATGGAAATAGTACTTCATAACGCATTCTACGATACTGTTCAATATGGCCTGGGCATGACCATGTGCTATATATTCATCATACTGATGACCATAGAACTGATATATGTAATGGCTAAATACCTGGGTGGTCGTAAGAAATAAGCCATACCGCCTGTACCGGTGTTGAAAGAAATAGCTGACATAAGAACCGAATACCAACTGGCAGCGCTTGACGAAGTAGTCGTTGGCGACGACCCGATCGCTTTTTTTACCCAATGGTTTATCGAGGCGCAAAAAGCTGAGATCAGCGAGGTGAACGCTATGACAATAGCTACCTGCGGGCAAGACTGTATTCCTAAAACGCGCATTGTATTACTTAAAGGCATGGAGGAGGACGAGTTCATCTTCTACACCAACTACAACAGCGCCAAAGGGAAAGACATTGCACAAAACCCCCACGTTTCCCTGCTTTTCTTCTGGAAAGAACTGGAACGCCAGGTTCGTGTTCAGGGAATCGCTACCCGCATACCTCAGGAAAAAAGCGATGAATATTTTCACTCAAGGCCCATACCCAGCCAGGTAGGCGCATGGGCTTCACCCCAAAGCGCCATCATACCGGACAGGAATATACTGGACGATAACTTTGCCAGGCTGGAAGCAGAATACGACGGGAAACGCATACCCCGGCCCGAACATTGGGGCGGATATGCTGTAAAACCTGCTGCTATTGAATTCTGGCAAGGACGAGCCAGCCGCCTGCACGATCGTATCTTATTCACACGAAGCGGAGAGGATAAATGGAGTAAGGTCCGTCTGGCCCCCTAAATAATCCAATCCCGGCATCTACCCCGCCATCTCCTGCTACCTTTAAATAAATAATTTCCATAATTCATAATTCCTTTATAGCCATAAACGGAATTGCTTAACATGTGAATAACATCGGGAAGCAACTTTTCCCGCCTTTGAGGCATTAAATTTGCAATATTGCATATAGGGTGACCTGTGGATAACCTGTTAGTTTCCTGTGAATAAGTTATCCACAACTGTTTATCCTCTAAGGAAGTCAGCGTATTTTGCATAACAGATTTAAGATATGGAACAGTGCGATTATATCATGCCCGGCACAGCATGCATCGCAATGTTTGAGGTATAGTGCAAAAAGCGTTGAAAATATATAAACAACGAAGGCAGGGAGTTGGCAACTCCCCTTGAGTGTATGGCATGAGTGAAATGAAAAGAAGAATGCAGATTACTAACCCAACATATACAAGCAAGATGCGACAGATATGCAACCTTGTTGCCATAGCAATAGTATTGCTGGCAACGTCTTGTGCCGCACCGCAGAAGACCATCTACTTCCAGGAGAATACTCCCCTGGACCCGCATGTGCAGGTAGAGAATATTGAACGCCGCAAGGAAATTACCATTTTGCCTGATGATATACTGGCCATCAATGTGAGCAGTATCAGCAGCATCACCGCAGTAGCCGGCGCTACCGATCCTGTTATGATATTCAACGAAGGAGGGACAGTATATGCTGTAACCGCATCAATAGGCGCAGGCGGCGGTGCGGGCGGCGCCAGCAAAGGCTACCTGGTAGATGCCAATGGATTTATCGACTATCCCGTACTGGGGAAAGTAAAAGTATCGGGTATGACGCTCAGGCAGGTAAAGGATATGCTGGCCAAGCGGCTGGAAGACTTCGTGAAAGAACCAGTGGTGGAGGCTAGGATACTGAATTACAGAATTACAGTATTGGGCGAAGTAGGAACACCCGGCTCAATAGTAGCATCTAATCATAAGTTGAGCGTGGTAGACGCTATAGCTCTTGCCGGCGACATGCCTATTACGGGACGGAAAGACAATGTGCTGATCATACGGGAGACAGAGGGAAGAAGGGAGTATGCGCGGTTGAACCTGAACAGCAGGAACGTTTTCAGCAGCCCCTATTATTATTTGAAACAAAACGACATCATATATGTGGAACCAGCCAGGGTGCGCCGCCAGGAAAGCAATGACTTCCTGCGTTTCTACCTGCCAACGTTCACTTCGCTGCTATCAACAGCGATTGCCATATACGGTGTGTCACAAATTGTAAAGTAAGAGCGGCATTTGCCACTTAGAATGGACCAAAGTCAACAACAGATACAAGCAAGGTTGCTTAATCAGCTCAATTCGTCATTCGATTTCAAGCGATTGTTCGGGGCGCTGATTACCAATTGGTATTGGTTTGTGCTTACTTTGTCCATCACACTAACAGCAGGATTTCTGTACCTGCGTTATACTACTCCTGAGTATGCTATCTACAGTTCGCTGCTGATGCAGGAGGACAAGGAAAACCCTGCACAAAGTCTGCTGAGCCGCATAGACCCTGAAAATGATAAATCACGCATCAACCTGTTCAATGAAAAAGTGATCCTGCAATCGCAGGACATGATAATGAAGGTAGTGGACTCGTTGGACATCAACGTCCGCTACTGGGCTATAGGCCGTGTAAAAGAAACTGAACTCTACAAGGAATGCCCGATAAAAATAGTTTTTGATGAAGATGGTTTCGAGGCCAACAGAAGGCAGATTACTGTAAGACAGATAGTAGAAGGACAGTTTGAGCTGATAGAAGGGGAAAGATCAGAAAGAGTGCTATATGGCACATGGATAAAAAGAGACTGGGGACGTTTTAAAATACTGTACGTAGAGGGGCCGGAGGTAAACAGGGGATTTCTTGAATCTACCGACTTCATAGTACAGATAGAACATCCAGATATAGCTACAGGGCGCATAGGTGGTCGTTTTGGCGTAGAACTGCAGGACGGGCGTACCAGCTTGTTGGACCTGTACTATACCGACAATATCAGGGAGCGTGGTGTAGACTTTATGAACACGCTGATATACTACTACCAGAAAAACGAACTGGAGAATATCAACTACGCCGCAGAAAAGACCCGCGAGTTCATACAAGACCGTACGGCCAGTATAGGAGACAACCTGAAGGAGCTGGACTCTATGACAGTTGGCATACAAAAGACCAATGACGTAGTAGATGTGAAAGCTGAAACCACCGACCTGATGGCGCAGAAAACTGAGTCGGACAGGAGAATAGAGGAGTTGGTTTCCAAGAAACAGATAATTGAAAACCTGAAAAACACTCTGGAGATACCCTATACAGATGACTACCAGATAATAGCGGGAGTCGACGTTACCGACCAGAACCTGAGCGCATTTGTACAGGAGTACAACATGGCCATTCGCGAGCGGGAAACACTGGCCCGGAACTGGGGCAAGGCACACCCGCAACTCCTGGACAAAGAAAGCCAGATAGCCGCGATACGTAAGCGCATCATAGACGCCGCAGACAAAGTATTAAAAAACATAAACAGGGAACTATCGCAGGTGCGGGAGAATGAACGCCAGATATCTGAAAGGATACGCATGGCTCCTGAAATAGAGCAGGAAATAAAAGACGTAAACAGGAACTACCCTGTTCTGCAAAGTATATACCTGTTGTTGTATCAGAAACTGGTAGAGAACGAGATATCGGTATACGCAGCTACCAATAAATCGAAGGTAGTGGTTGTGCCTTACGCATCAGGTGCACCCATCAGCCCGGTACCCAACCGTATATACATGATGATGTTCCTACTGGGCGTATTAGTGCCCGGCTCGATAGTAGTATTGCGCGAGGTGCTGAACAACAAGGTCATCAATGAAAATGACATTGAATCACAGACATCGATACCACTCATAGGATCAATAGGCAGGGCGGACAATGCAAACGCCAGCGGGGCCACCATAGTAGTAGGACCGCATGTACGTACGGGCATAGCTGAACAATTCAGGCTGATACGGGCCAACCTTGAGTTTATGTCTGCCAATAAGACCAACCGCATATATATGGTGACCTCGAGCACCAGCGGCGAGGGCAAGTCATTCATATCCATAAACATGGGTATTACCATGACCCTGGCTAAGAAGCGTGTGATAGTAATGGAATTTGACCTGCGTAAACCCAAAATAGCCCAGTACCTGGGACTGCCCAACGACGGTGGCATCAGTGGCTACCTGGCAGGTATGTGCGGGCTGGAAAACGTGATCAAAGCGTCGGGCATACATGAGAACCTGTACATAGCTAACTGCGGGCCAATACCACCCAACCCCGGAGAATTGCTGGTATCAGACAAAACAAGGCAGCTATTTGAAGAACTGCAGGAGATGTTTGATGTGATCATTATTGACACTGCCCCCATTGGGATGGTGTCGGATGCATTGATACTGTCGCAGTATGCCAGCACCAACCTGTTCATCATCAGGCAGTCTTATACGGTAAAAGACCAGGTGAGGATGTTTGACGTACTACATAAGGACGGGAAAATACAGAATCCCGCCATCATCTTTAATGGTGTCGAGTTCCTGAGAAAGTACGGGTATGGTTATGGTGGCACATCGGGATATGGCTATGGGTATGTGTATGGCTACCAGTCGGGCGGATACGGCTACTACGACGACAGCAGCAGCAAGAAAAAGAAGAGAAAGAAAGGACTGATAAAAAGGTTCTTTACCAAATAGAGAGAGAATGTCTTCTGTGTGGTTATTTGCATGTTAACAACAGCCTGTTTCTTAGCTGTTGTTTAACTAATGGAATATCATTGCAGAAGAAAAAATAGTTACATATAGCTGATGAAACTGAAAAAAAGATATGCGCTCTCGTATGTAGCGAAGCTGTATAATATATTCAACAGAAAACAGAAGAAAACCTTTAACTGGTTGGTCTTCTGGACCTTCATCAGTTCCATCACCGACCTGCTGGGCCTTTCACTCATCATACCCGTAGTAGGGCTGGTGATGTCGGAGACGTTCTACACCACCGTCATTACTAATTATCCCGTGCTGGCAGACTTCACCAAAAACGAACTGCTGATATATACAGTGGCAGCTTTTTTCCTGCTGATCGTAGCCAAAAACGCGTTTGGGTTGCTCATCAACTGGATGCAGGTAAGCTTTGTGCGCAGGTTGTATGTAAGCTCGTCTATGAACGTACTGGACAAAGTGTACAGCCGCTCTATGCTGGACATGCAGAAAGAAACATCCAACGAATTGGTAAGTAAGCTTACTTACTACCAATCGGCACTCTGCAGCAGCGCGGCCATATCCAGCCTGATACTCATCAACGAGGCAATTGTATTCTTCCTTACCGGGCTGATCATCTGCCTGTATAACTGGCAACTGTTCTTCCTGCTGATAGGGGTATTGATACCAACCATGGGTGCATTTTACGCCAAGGTAAAAAACATGATACGTGTAGCCGGTGAAGAGAAGAGCAAGAACAGCATTAAGCTCTATGCTTATGCCCAGGAAATGATATTCGGCTACACGGATATAAAAATTGCCGGTACAGAAGACAGGTTCAAAGACAGGTTTTACAACTTCGCAAAAAAATACAGCCACAACCAGGCCCAGATAGACTTCATGATGTTCATACCTACACGCATCATTGAGATAGCCATCTTCCTGTGTATCATACTCATACTTGTGTACGGTGTATTTGTATTGAAGGATACAGAAAAAATAATCACAACAGTAAGTTTATTCTCGGTAGTAGCATACCGCAGCATACCCTCTATCAACCGTTTTGTGATTTCGATGAACAACCTTACTTCGTCAGGATTCATATTCAAAGATGTAGACTTCAGTCCTACTGAAGAAGAAGATAAAGAGCGGAAAGAACGCGGTGCGATGACTTTCAACAACGGCATATACTTTAACAGCGTGGGCTATAAATATCCCGGCACAGGCATAGAGATACTAAAAGATTGCACCCTGGAAATAAAGAAAGGTGAGGCTATCGGTATCATAGGCCGTTCGGGTGCAGGCAAGTCTACATTAGTCAACAACATCCTGGGTTTCTTATACCCTACCAGCGGTGATATATATATTGATGATACGCAGCTAACTAAAGACAACATACATAAATGGTGGGGAATACTGGGCTATGTAAGACAGGAAGTATTCATAATGAATACCACATTTATGGAAAACATAGCTATAGGCATACCCAAAGAGGAAATAGATATGGCCAGGCTGCAACGCGCTATTAAATTATCCAGCCTGAAGGATCTGGTGGACTCATGGCCTGATAAAGCCAACACCATGCTGAACGAAAGAGGCAATAACCTATCCGGGGGCCAAAAGCAACGCATAGCGATAGCGCGTGCTATATACAAAGGAGCGCAGGTGCTGATATTTGACGAAGCAACATCAGCTCTCGATTCTACAACGGAAGAAGAAATCACAAATTCAATACGCGCCCTAGGCGAAGAAAACCTTACTGTTATCATTATAGCTCACAGATACACTTCGCTGAAATATTGCGATCAGATATACAGGATAGAACGTGGCTCTATAACAGAAAGACTGAGTTACAACAGGCTTATGGAAGCAGAACAACACGTTAGCTAAAAACCATCGGTTAATGAGCAAATTCGTATCAGTAGTCGTACCAAATTATAACTGCGCACCTTACCTGGATAAGTGCCTGGAACACATCGTGAACCAGACATACACCAACTTTGAATGCATAGTATGCGACAATGCATCTACTGATAACTCCCTGGAAATAATCAACCGCTGGGCTGAAAAGGACCAACGGATAAAAGTGCTGACCACCGAGATAAACGTTGGCGGGATGCGTTGCTACAACAGAATGTTCGCAGAGGCGAAAGGTGATTATGTGATGATACAGGACTCTGACGACTGGTGCGACCTGCAGAGGATAGAAAAACAAGTGGCGGTACTGGATAAATATGATGTAGGATGCTGTATGACCAATTCAGTATTTTATTACGCACATACCGAACCGGAATACCCCGAAAGGCCGGGCTCCGGCATTGTAAGCATTGAGCAGGAAGACTGGGCGCCTGCTACTATCATGTTCAAAAGAGAAATACTGAAAACAATACCCGGATACCACATGTATTGGGACAGGGTAACCAGTTATGACAACTACTTCATCATGAGTATCATCAGCGAATACGGCGGGTATTACCTGGATGAATACCTATACTTCGTATGGGCACGGCCAGACTCTGACCACCGTAGTATAGACCTCACAGATAAAGCAGGACTTAGGAAACTGATTTCGTTTGACATATATAAATTCCTGAAAAAGCAGCGTATAGAAACAGGCACTGACTGGCTGAAGGATGGGAATATGGAAGCGCTGAAGGATTATGAGCAGCAACTGATGAACGATAAGAACTACCTGGCAGATAAAATAAGGATGTTTGCCTGTATACAAATAGATAACGGGCGGTATAAAAATGGCTGGTCTTTGCTGAAGCAGGCCATCAGCATATCACCTGGTTTTATAAAAAATTATCAATCACTACTCTACCTGCTCAGGTCCGGGTTAAAAACCAGTGCATAGCATATGAAGGTGAGTATCATAATGTGTTCGTACAATACCGGCCATTATATAGGCAAGGCTATTGAGTGTATACTTGCGCAGACGTATACAAACTGGGAACTGATTATCAGTGATGACAAATCAACAGATAATTCGGTAGAAGTAATCAAGCCATACCTTACCGATAAACGCATACAACTGCACGTGCAGGAACAGAACCAGGGTTATGTAAAAAACAAAAACTCAGCCATGCGCCGTGCTACCGGCCAGCTGGTGACGCAGCTTGACTCAGACGATATGTGCCCGGCGGATAGAATTGAAAAACAGGCAAACGTATTTATTAAGAACCCGGAAATTAAGATATGCGGCAGTGATTTCCAGGCTATAGGCGTGGATGACAAGCCCCTGAATGTAATTGAATTTGACAATTACGACAGAGGGTATAAAGAAGATTTCCTGGTAACAGAGCCTGCATTGAAATACCCGTTTTGGTTTCCCGGGCTGATGTGGCGCAAGGAACTATTTGACGAAATAGGTTATTACCCGGAGTACTTCAGTGGTATATATGGCGATGACCATTACTGGACATTTAAGGCCAACCAGAAATACCCAATTTACTTCTTGAAAGATTGCCTGTATTATTACCGCATCAACCCTGGTTCTATTACCAACGTGCTGGATGACAAACGAAAACTGATAGCACAGGATGTAATAGCGGAATTGCACAGATTAGTTACAGAAACCGGCACCGACTGGCTGGAACAAGGTAAGCCGGAAGAAGGCCTGGCATTTGAAGCGCAACTGTTCAACAATAAGCCACTAATGGCCAAAAGATACGGCATGTGGGCTGCCAAAGCAGTAGATAAAAAGAACTGGAAGCAGGCTGCAGATTTGTTGAAAAAACATTTCAGTCAAAGCATAACGGATATAGGAGGCTACAGGACATTACTCTATTATATACGCAGCAGGTATTTAAATAAGGGATGAACATAATACTCGCATCTGAAGTAATACACCCGGGCGGCGCAGAAACATTTATCCTGCGCCTGTCACAGGCTTTGCATAAAAAGGGCCATAATGTAAGTGTGCTTGTATTCTACAACCATATGCTGAACCGTGAGCTTTGTAAGATACTGGCACCGGACGTGGAAATTGTTCCAGCTGATATTCCTGCAGCAGGATTGCTTGGCAAGTTGGACGGGCTGTTATTTCGATTGGGTGTAGATTATAGCATACGGAATATATTTATCAGGAGTACGCTGAGGAGGCTGATAAAAAAACAAAAGACCAACATCATACACAGCCACTTGCTGAAGGTGGATAAACTATGCCTGGATGTAGCAGCAACCGAAGATATTCCTGTAGTGAATACCATACATGGCGACTACCTTCAGTTTTTTGAAAAGACAAGAAAAGGTATAGCTATTCCACTGCTCAATTACATGCAAAAAGCAAAAAGCAACCTGGGCAAACTGGCTGCGGTAGTATGTATCTCAGATAAACAGGTGAGTTTTTTTGAAAAAGAATTTCCGCAAGAGACAAAGAATAAACTCAGTAAAATATATAACGGTTACGAAGGAAACATAACGGCACAGCCCGCCGAACTGAAAAAGCAATTGGGCATTACCGATGGAGATTTTGTATTCGGGATGGTATCAAGGGGAATACGGGAAAAAGGATGGCAGGTAACTATAGACGCGTTCCTTCACCTTAACAATGCCAATACGCACCTTGTATTAACCGGCTCCGGCGACTACATCACTTCTTTGAAAGACAAATACAAAGAAGAAAAGCGTATCCACTTTACAGGGCATGCAGACAACCCCATCAATTGGATAAACATATTTGATGCAGGATTGCTGCCCTCTACTTATCCATCGGAAAGTTTGCCTACTGTCATCATTGAATATTTGTATTGTGGTATACCCGTAATAGCCAGCGACGCAGGAGAGATAGTGAACATGACGGGGCAGGATAATCATCCCGCAGGTATTATAGTACCTGTACACAATGGTAAGGTTGATGTCCTGCAATTCAGCCATGCCATGAACAGTTATGTGGACAACAAAGAACTATACAGCATACATAAAGAGAATGCCGGTAAGTGCTACCAAATGTTTGACATGGATAAATGTGTATCTGCCTATATGCATGTGTATGAAGATGCAATAAATCTACACCATAACTAAATAGCTATGAGGTTTGCCATAAGAGACGATGACACTAACTACTACACACAGCCTGAAGCGCTGGAAAACTGCTATGGCCAGATATGGAATGATTTCCCCCCAACATTGAGCCTCATATCAAAAGTAAAAGGCAATTGGCTGTACTGGGTACACCAGATATACAAAGACAAGCAACAAACAGACTGGAATGCATGGAAGGCTGATGATCTTGTCCATCCTATAGAAGAAAACAAATCATTAGTTTCTTTTCTGAAAGACAAAATAGCAGCAGGCAAACTGGATATATCTTTTCATGCCAAACACCATAGGAACGGCGACCCTATGCCGCCGGAGGGCAGGAGCAATAACTACGTACTGGGAGCGGAGTATTTTACCACACGCTACCTGGCTGATGAAATAAAAGAGGAAGTATCGCATCTGGAACAACTGTTTAAGGCTGACATTACAGTGTTTACCCCACCGCAAAACCTGTTAAGTGATATGGGTTATAAATCGGTAATTGATGCGGGACTGAACATCTGCGGCGGAGGCATACCTTTTTACAAAAAAGAAAAGGACCTGAAAGGGCTATACAACCTTGGGAAACAATTCGTTTTCAAAGCGCTGCACAGGGATGCAGATTATCCCCGTGTCTTACGTTACAAAAATCACAATGAAATAGCGTATCACTACCCTTTGCAGCCCACTACACGATTGGACGAGTTGAAGTACGACTTTGATATGGTGCGCAAGTATGACGGGGACTTTGTCTTGTCGACGCATTATATTGAATTTGACTACCCAATGGTATATGATGAAACACTCACGATGAAGCAGGTATTAATGGACTTCCTGGACTACGTTTCTAAATACAGGGTGCAAAAAATGTCGTTATCTGAAATGCTGAAATAGCGGATGAGTACACAAGGGAAAATATTAGTGGTTTCATTTCAGTCGCTGACTGCCAAAAGTGGCGGCGGCATGGCGAAGCTGGGCTACTATGTTTCTCAACAGCTGCACAAGCGCGGACTACTGAAGAAATTTATCGTATCGTCGAAGGGAAAGTATGAAACAGAGTTCCCATCCGAGCCTGTTTCCGGCTGGTCCAGGTATTACTTGTTCTTGCTGAACAAGCTAAACAAATTTATCAAACTACCTGACTACAGGTTCAGGCTGATACAGGAACAGCTGTTTGACATGCAATGCCGTACGCACATTACGTCAGATGTCGCTATACTATTTACCACTAACGCCCATATGAAAAGGACCTTTGCGAAAGCAAAAAAAATGGGTATTAAAATCATTTATGTACCTGCCAATCATGAAGAGAATTACATCTACAAAATCGTTTCGGAGGAAAATGCGAAGTTAGGAATTGTACGCCCTGAACCTTACACTTACCTCCCCAGGATACAACTATACAATGACTCAATAGGATATGTTGACACTGTGCTATGCACCTACCCTACCGTGTACGAATCTTATGCAGATACCGGACGTAAGTACGAAGTAATAAAAATAACCGGCCACATGAAACCTGACTTTGCACCGTATAAATACACAGGGAAATCTGTAGCCGACACCTTTGATGTTATATATATTGCTACTACCGTTCCGTTGAAAGGGCTCCAGTATCTGCTGGAAGCATGGAAACAACTTATGTCGCAAGCTGGCAACGACAAACTAAAGCTACATATAATAGGCCGTATTGACGGAGCGCTGAAAGAGTATTTTGATACACACTTTAAAGGATTAAAAAACGTACAATACCTGGGCCGTGTCGAAGATGTAACATCTGTGCTTGAGAGCAAGGACCTCTGTGTGGTGCCAAGCCTTACAGATGCAGGACCTTATGTAGCACTGGAGGCAGCGCATTATGGCGTACCTGTTGTATTAACACAAAACTGTGGTTCAGCAGAGTTGCTCAGCCGTAAAACTGGTGGCTGTAAAGTAATACCTATAAAGGATGCGGAAGCAATAAAAAATGCTATACTTTGGGCACACAACAATCGACACGATGCCCAACAAATGGGGGAAACGGGTAAGGCACTACTGGATGAGTACCGTATGGATGAATTTATAGTTAACGTTACCGACTATCTTGAACAAACACTTGCAGCATACAACAAGTAAACTATGGGCAAAGTAATGGTCATATCATTTCAGTCGCTTACTGCCACCAGCGGGCAGGGCATGGCCAGACTGGGCTATATCCTGTCGAAAGAATTGCACCGCCGGGGCTTGCTGAAAGTATTTGTGGTACATTCAAAAGGGAAATTTGAAACGCCGTTCCCCAGTGAGCCTGTGTCTTTCTTCTCCCGCTACTATCTTTTTGTGCTTAATAAGTTGAATAACATTTTCAATTTCAAAACGCACAAGTTCCGCTTTTTGCAAGAGCGCCTTTTCGATTGGTTTTGCGCGCAAAAAATTGACAAGTCAATAGATATTGTATTTGCCACGCAACCGTACCTGAAGAAAACATTCAGGAAGGCGAAAAAGCTGGGTATAAAAACCATACTGCTGTCCGGGACGCCGGAAGACAACTATATGTATGATATTGTAAGCGAAGAGAATAAGAAGCTGGGTGCTACTGCAATAGACTCTTATACATACGATAAACGCAACAAATATTTCAATGACACCATGCAGTACCTGGATGTGGTCATTGGTTCTTTACCCACGGCCTATAAGACTTATGCAGTGTCACGGGCTTTCAAGGGTGAGAACATCAACATGACCGGGCACATGACACCGGACTTCCCCGCATTCGACATAAAGGACAAAAAAAACAGCAGCGGCAAATTTGTGGTAGGCTACCTGGCATACACTGTAGTGCTCAAAGGGTTGCATTACCTGCTGGAGGCATGGGAAGAACTGCTGAGAGAAAACGACATTAAAGACATAGAACTGCTGATAGGCGGACCACTCCACCCTATTGTTGACGAATATGTAAAAAAACGTTTTAGCAATCTTGAGCAGGTACAATTTCTCGGGCAGGTAACCGATATAGCAGGCTTCATGAAACAACTAGATTTATTTGCAGCACCCAGCCTGATAGACGGGGCTCCCGTGTCAGCCCTGGAGGCAGCGCATTACGCAGTGCCCGTGTTAATAACAGACAATGCCGGCTCCAGCGAGTTGATAGCGCGAGGTAAAGGCGGTGGATATATAGTGCCCATAAGAGACGCTCAGGCAATAAAAGAAAAGATACTTTGGGCGTATCAACACCGGGAAGAAAATGCCGCGATTGGCATTAATGCGAAAGAGAACATGGATAACTATAGTTTTGAAGGTTTCATTATGGAAGTGAGCGAATATTT
>DATCSV010000490.1:0-3581 GCA_036568285.1 Flavipsychrobacter sp.
GGTGATGTTCTTAAAAAAGTCGAGCCCCAGGTCGTGCGCAAAGATAAGCGCACCCTCCATAGCCATAGGCGTAGTCATATAGATGCGGGTGTCCCTCAACTTATCGTATTGCGCCTGCAGGCTTCTTACAAAAATGCGGCACTTGCTACAGTCAGTGCTGAAGAATATCATGATAATGGGTTGCCCTGCGGGTATGCTGTCGGTGGTGAATGCTGAGCCATTAGCCAGCGTTATTTCAAAAGAAGGTAAGTCTTTACTGTCTTTATAGGTTTGGGATTTTTGTGCTGTGGCTTCGGTTGCCGGCAGCAGGAAAATCATGAGCAGGAGTGCATATAGTTTCTTCATAGAATCAAAAATAATGCATATCAGCCTTTTGATGAACCTTTGTATCTTCACATACTATGTCTGTGAACGAAGCAGCTTTCCTGGAGCGGTACAGCAAACTGAACCAACAGCAGCAGGAAGCAGTAAATGCCATATATGGCCCTGTGATGGTAATAGCCGGCCCGGGCACGGGCAAAACCGAAGTACTCTCCATGCGCATAGCCAACCTGCTGCGCAGCGAGGCGCAGGTGCAGCCCAACGAGATACTCTGCCTTACCTATACCGATGAGGCGACCAACTCGATGCGGCGCAGGCTGCTACAAGTGATTGGTCCCGACGCACACAGGGTGAACATAGGCACCTTTCATGCTTTTTGTAATAATGTCATTCAGAACAACAGCGATGCATTCAGCGACAGGCCGTTGCAACCCGTCAGCGACCTGGAACGAACTACTTTATTGCGGGAGATATTAGACGAACTGCCCAAAGGCCACGAACTGCGCAGGCTGAGCGGTGACATCTATTACGATTCTTTCCGCCTCGACCGCCTGTTTGATATGATGAAGCGGGAAAACATCTCCGCCCAAAATATCAGCGATGCGGTGGATGAATATATAGCCAGTCTGCCTGAGCGCGGGGAATACATTTATAAAACATCCAGCAAATCGAAAGGCTACCAGAAGGGCGACCTGAAGCAAGCGGCTATAGATGATGAAACAAAGAGAATGCACACCACTCGTGCTGCGGCTTTGCTGTTCGATACCTATACAGCCAAGATGCGCCAGCGTGGTTGGTACGATTTCAACGATATGATACTCTGGGTGCTTGAGGCGTTTAAAAAGAATCCTGCGCTACTGCTCAGCTACCAGGAGCGCAACCAGTTCATACTCGTAGATGAGTTCCAGGATACGAATGGTGCGCAGAATGAATTGCTGAAACTACTGACCGAATTTTGGGACGATCCCAATATATTCGTGGTGGGCGATGACGACCAGAGTATCTATGAATTTCAGGGAGCGCGGATAAAGAATATAATAGAGTTTTACGAACGCTATCGCGAAACCATCAAGGTAGTGATACTGCCACAAAACTACCGCTCGTCGCAGGCGATACTGGATAAGGCCATGGCTACCATCGGGCAGAACCAGCAACGCCTCATCAGCCAGTTGACCAGCCTGGAACTGGATAAGAATATTGTTGCCGCTGCGGAACGTTTTAAAGATGGTAAAGAAACCGTTACGCCAGTAATAAAGGAATATACCAATATACTGCACGAAGAAGCGGATATAGTCATGCAGATAGAAGCGCTGCAAAAAGAAGGCGTGCCGCTGAACCATGTAGCCATACTCTATGCGCAACATAAGCAGGCCGATAATATCATCGCCCTGCTGGAAAGAAAAAATATACCCTACTCGGTAAAGCGCCCGGTGAATATACTGGAGCTGCCGGTAGTAGACCATGTAGTGAAATTATTGGACTACCTGGTAAAAGAACATGCACAGGCATTCAGTGGCGAGCATTTGTTGTTCGAAGTGATGCATACGCCCTGCTACGGTATAGACGCAGTGGATATCGCAGCGCTGTCTTTGTACATGCAGCAAAACAGGGGCAAAGACAAAACGATGAGCTACTGGCGTATGGTTATCTCCAACGGTCTGATGCTACATACACTGAACCTCAGCAGCCTGGATGCCATTACCCGCATGGGCAAAAATATCAACCACTGGCTAACGCAGTTGAACGAACTGCCGCTGCCACTGCTGGTAGAGAAGTTAGTGTACGAGAGTGGTATAGTCCATTACCTGGCCAAAGGCAAGGAATACACATGGAATATACAGGTGCTCAATACCTTCTTTGAATATATAAAAGAACTGCATAGCCGCGATGCAAAAATAAAGGCCGCCGACCTACTGCTGATAATAGAGCAGATGAAAGGTGAAAACCTTGCATTGCCACTTCAAAAAAATATACAGGCTGAAAACGGTGTGCAGCTATACACATCGCACGGAGCCAAGGGCAATGAATTTGAATATGTATTCCTGGTAGGCTGCACCAAAAATTATTGGGAAGCAAAACGCGGCAGCAATATGGATTATAAGCTGCCCGACACCATTACCCGCACCGATGCCGATAAAGATAAAACCTACAAGACAGAAGTGGCACGCAGACTGTTTTACGTGGCACTCACCCGTGCTAAAAAACATCTGCATGTGTCCTACGCTGCTGCCGACAGGGCCGGCAAGCCTATGGAGCATTCTGTGTTTATAGACGAGATAAGCAAAGAGGAAGAGCGCATAAAAGCCAATGTAAGCGAAGCGGACCTGACAGAACATATAGCCTGGGCCATGCAGCCTGTGCCCGAGGTGCGTATACAACTGGCCAACCACCAGTGGATAGAACGGGTACTGCAACAATTTACCATGAGCTATACCTCGCTCAGCAAGTACATCAACTGCCCTGTTACGTTCTACTACGAAACTATACTGAAAGTGCCGTTTCAGAAAAACGATGCGCTGGCTTTTGGTAGCGCGGTACACTATGCTATAGAGCGTTTCTTCCGGACAATGAAAGACAGGAACCGTGTATTCCCTACCAAAGAAGAGTTGATCAGCTATTTCAACTTCGGGCTCAGTATGGAAGCTGCCAGCCTGACACCTGACCAGTACAAACGCCGCACCGAGCAGGGACATACTGCATTGGAAGAATATTACGACCAGTACATCAACGAGTTTGCCCGCGATGTAGAAATAGAGTATAAGATACCCCGCTATATGCTGGACGGTGTGCCGGTAACGGGCAAGATAGATAAGATAGAATTTGACGGTGAGTATTGCGAGGTAATAGACTATAAAACAGGTGACCCTGACAAGAGCGCGACTAAATATACCCTGCCCCCAAGCGAGGCTAACCCAGACGGTGGGGACTACTGGCGGCAGATGGTGTTTTACAAGCTGCTGATAGAAAACTATAAGGAACGCAACTGGCGGGTGCGCATGGGTACGTTCGACTTTATACAAAAGGGTAAAACCAGTGGTCAGTTTAAGCGCATACAGGTGCCGGTTTTTGAAAAGGATGAAGAGATAGTACGCACGCAGTTAAAACACAGCTATGGCAGAATCATGAACCACGAGTTCAGCAAAGGCTGCGGCAAAGAGGACTGCCAGTGGTGCAACTTCGCCCGCAGGTACGAGCTGGTAAGGCCGGTGGAAGTAGCGGAGATTGACGACGTTTAATATCCCCCGGTCTTAAAAAAACAT
>DATCSV010000491.1:0-3847 GCA_036568285.1 Flavipsychrobacter sp.
TGAAAAAGGCATCCCTACCCCGCTGGCAGCTACCATGATGTGCCCGCCACAGAGCAGGATGGATATACTGAGCGAACAAGAGATAGATACGCTGGTGCGCAAAAGTGTGCTGGCACCTAAATACAATCGCACGATAGACAGCAGGAGCGCACACGAGATATTGAGCGAAAAGATAGAGGCCGCCAAAGCTGCTGAGCCGGAGATAAAGGAGCGCCGCGCCAAAGAGGAAAAGAGCGTGATAGAAGAAATAGGCGATAATACCATAGTACGTAGTATGCTACGCACGGCGGGCAATATGCTGGTACGAAGTTTGCTAGGTTCGCTGGGGGTAAGTAGTAGTACCCGGAGGAAAAGGAGGTATTAGTCTTCGCGCAGTTCTTTGCCCGTAAGGTTAAGGAATACGTCTTCCAGGTTGGCTTCTTTTACCGGGCGGGGGCGGGTAAAGCCTCCGGCCACGAGTTTGTCGATGAGCATATCTGGACTGCCAAGGGCTATGATGCGGCCGGCATCTATGATGGCCACACGATCGCACAGTTCTTCGGCCTCGTCCATATAGTGGGTGGTAATAACAATGGTAGCACCCCGGTCGCGCACCTTGCGGATGAGGTCCCAGAGATTGCGGCGGGCCTGCGGGTCGAGGCCCGTAGTGGGCTCATCCAGGAAGATGATCTTGGGCTCATTGATAAGGGTGGTTGCTATGGAGAAACGTTGTTTCTGACCGCCCGACAGGTTCTTGTATTTAGCTTTGGCTTTATCGCGCAGGTTCACGAGGTCCAGCAGTTCCAGTGGCTCTACATGGCGGTTGTACAGGCCGGCAAACAGGCGAATAATCTCAAGGAGGTTGAGGTTGGGATAATAGCCCGCTGCCTGTAGCTGCACCCCAATGATTTTCTTGATTTCACGGGATTTCTTGTCTATGTCCAACCCGTCTACAAGTATCTTACCCGAGTTTTTGGTGCGTAGCGTTTCGATGATTTCCAGCGTGGTAGTCTTACCCGCGCCATTAGGCCCCAGCAGCCCGAATATCTCGCCTTCGTGCACATCGAAGCTGAGGTTGTCCACCGCAGTAAAGTCATCGTATTGCTTAACCAGGTTTTGTACGCTGATAATGGTACCGTTCATGCCGCGAATTTAGGGCAAATTAATTGAGGTAACTGTGCATTTTGCGCTGAGGCTTGTCACTGCCTTTCTTTATATGGGGCAGGTTAGCGTTTCGTTTCTCATAGTACAGGCTGTCGGCTTTGCTCATGGGAAAGTATTCTTCGTAGATCAGGTTATCTACCTGGTATTCTTCTACCTTCTCCAGCCTGCCTGTACGCTGGTCGTAAAAACGCCATGTGCCGTGGCGCACAGTGCCCCTGTCAGCTTTAACCGCTACGAGCTCCTGCATGCCCGTCACCGGTTCTATCACCATTATCGTATCCACCACCACATCAGGATTCAATGCACGGTACATGCCCACTACCGTCAACTGTCCATTAGTAAAATATTTGACCTGGCCGTCGTAAGAATCACGCTTGTAATTCTCAATTGCCATCAGGTCACCTTCCGCATCCATTTTATACCAGAGGCCTGTTTTTTCTCCTTTGTTGTAGTTGCCAAACTCATTATACCCGGCTTCGCCTTTGCGCTCAGGCATACGGTTGAGCCAGAGGCCATCTTTCAGGCCTTTACCATCGTATTGGTTCAGCTTCTCCTTCAGCTTTTTCTTGTCAGGCAATTGCTGCGCTACCACTGTTGTAGCCATCAACAGCAGAAAGAAAAAAGATATGAGCCTGTTAATTATCATTCTGTTGTTTATACTGCAAAGGACGTTCCGCAACCGCAGGTGCTGCTGGCATTGGGATTGTTAAATACAAATCCCCTGGCATTCAGTCCCTGCTGAAAATCCACCTCTATGCCGTGCAGGTATATGCCGTGGGCATTTTTCATTATAACTGAAATACCGCTTATTTCGTATTCCACGTCATCCTCTTCTTTTTGGTCGAAGCCCAGCACATAAGTCATACCGGCGCAGCCACCGCCTTTTACGCCTACGCGCAAAAACTGGCTATTATCAAACCCCGGTTCTGCCATCAGCCTATTAATCTCCGCAACGGCGCCTTCTGTCAATGTTACCGGCGCGCTTATAGTTGTACTCATCGTTTCTCTTCAACTTTTATATTCATACAAAGTTACCTATACGCGTAGGGCTTACCAAATAAGTATAGTTAAAGTCTGTATTTGACATATAAATATATTGAAAACAATCGGTATGACATTTCTACGCTAACCTTTTTATATTTGCCTACCCAAAAGCAAACATTATGAGTGAGGTAATAGACAACCTGATAGGTGACACCGGCAATCAAATGAAAAAGGCCATCAGTCACCTGGAAACTGAATTGAGCCGCATAAGGGCAGGTAAGGCTAACCCGCAAATACTGGACGGCATCAGCGTTGATTATTATGGCAACGCTACCCCGCTGAACCAGGTAGCCAATGTAACCGTTGCCGATGCACGGACAATTACATTGCAACCCTGGGAGAAGAACATGCTCGCACCCATAGAAAGAGCTATTATAGCCTCCAACATAGGCCTGAACCCTCAGAACGATGGTAATATCATCAGGCTGTTTCTACCACCACTGACGGAAGAGCGCAGAAAAGAACTGGTGAAGCGGGTAAATGGTGAAGGGGAACAAGCCAAAATATCCATCCGTAATATCCGCAGGGAAGCGATAGAGCAGATAAAAAAGGAGCAAAAAGAGGGGCTGAGTGAAGACGCTGCTAAGGACGCCGAAAGCAGTATACAGGCACTGACTGATAAGTACATAGCACTGGTAGACCAGCACTGCAAAGACAAAGACAAAGAAATCATGACCATATAAGTTTGGCACAAGAACAGATTCAAATCCCCTGTACTCATACAGGGGATTTTTCATTTAAGGAAGTTTAAGGCTTAATGCAATTAATTTGCGTCAGCCTTATAAAAATGCCGTTGTTTTTTATATATTTAAAGCAGTAACACAATCTATACGTTAAATTAATTTTTTTATGAAAACAAGGATATTGTCTTTGGCTTTTCTTTTGGCAGCCCCGGCAGCTTTCGCACAAACCGAGGTGGTTGAATACCAGTATAAAAACAACACCTTCAGTGTAGCGCAGCAGGATAAGCAATTGTCGCGCAGTTCTACGGGCAGGGTATTTTACAACCGCATCAAGGCATTTGACAGTTTCAGCAAACGACAACTGAAACCATACATATCAAGAGAGCAGTTTGTTACTTATCTCAACAAATTTGGCGAACTGCCGAAGATCGCAGGCATCAATGGTTACAGCGACCATTCAGCAGCCATTCAAGTGCTGCATAGCAATATCAAAAACCTGGGCAGGTTATCAACTACAGATGCTCATAGATATAGCCTGTACGAGATATCGGCTCCGGTTTACAAGGTAGTAGATGAGAGCTGGGGTAATGACATAGTAGATGCCGTTATACAGGAAGCATACCTGAACCTGTATGACTACACAAAAATGAAAGTGGCCAGTGGCGACAGGGCTTTTGCCAATGCAATGAGCTATGTAAATATGGACCCAATAAAAACCAACGAAGCTGCCGGCCATTGCCAGTACACGGTTGATATCGACAAGCCGGTATTGAAGAAAGACAAAATAGAAGTGTACTTCAGCGACCTCGCATTATTTAAGAAAATAAGCAAGAAATATCCATCAGACCTGTTGCAAGGCCCGATACCGGGCTGGCAGGCCATGGGCGATGAAAGCGATGTAGTGCGCGCAATGCTACAGGCATATGAAGGCAAAAAAGAAATACCTGCATATTATGTATACGGCTATAAGCTGGCAG
>DATCSV010000492.1:0-10472 GCA_036568285.1 Flavipsychrobacter sp.
GCATACGCATCGGCCTGCCTACCTGTTGCATTTTTTATGATCGGTGCCAGTAGCATATAATCGCCCGATGAATAGTTGAACCCGGCGCCCGGCTTCTCCTTTATGGGCTGGCTTAGTACAAACTCCACCCAGTCCGGCGAATAAGCTACCCGGAACCCCGCCGACTGCCTGCCGCCCAATTCTACCCATTCTATACCGCTGGTCATGGTCAACAGGTGCTCAATGGTAATGCCATTTTTATTTTTACCCATTACCATTTGATAAGCGCCCAGGTACTTGCCTATGGAGTCCTGTTCCGATGCGATTTTGTCCTCTTCTATAGCAATGCCAATTATCGCCGACACCACCGATTTGGTTACTGACCATACTTTATGGGGTGTATCTGCATCGTAGCCATTATAATAAGCCTCAGCCACCAGCCTGCCGTTACGTACTACTACAAAACCATCTACTTTTTTGTTACCTGCATTCTGCTCTATGGCTTTTGCCAGCAAAGCCGCATCCATTCCTTCCTTTTCGGGTGTTGATATTTCCCAGCCATCATTCAACTGTTGAGGAGCGGATACGTTTTCTGTGGTTTCATTGCACGATAATGTACACCAGGAAGCTATAATGGCGAGTATAGCAGTGCAGATGGGTTTTGTATATCGCATGATCAAATATACAAGTTTAAATACACCTGCCTTAAAAGCTACTGTTGTACGAGTATTGTCTTTTCCTCCTGCGCACGCATGCGCCCTATTGGTTCTGTATATTTGACAAGGTCGAATTCTGCAAACAGTTTTTTCACTTCGTCAGCAGCAGCCGGATCAACGGATATCAATAATCCACCGTTAGTTTGCGGGTCGGGCAAGAGGCTGAAAGCTTGCATCACATCGACACCAGGAGCAAAGGATGTTTTGCTGCTATATGCGTTCCAGTTGCGGTAGGTAGCATCGGGTACTACACGGTCTTTCAGGTAAGCCGCCGCACCATCTACTATGCCTATTTTTGAGTAATTGAGTTCTGCCGATAATGAGCTGCCTTCTGCCATTTCAATAAGATGGCCCAGCAGGCCGAAGCCGGTAACATCGGTCATGGCATGTACGCCGCATACTTTACCCAGCGCTTTACCCGCCTTGTTGAGTGCGGACATTTGCTGTACCATTACCGCTTGCTGCTCCGGTGTTATTAGCCCGCGTTTTTGCGCTGTTGATAATATACCCACGCCTAAGGGTTTGGTCAGGAACAGCAGGTCGCCTTCCTTAGCAGTATTATTCCTTTTCAGGTGCGGAATATTAGCCAATCCGCTTACAGACAAACCAAAAAATGGCTCAGCGGCATCTATACTGTGGCCGCCTGCCAGCGGAATGCCTGCCTCATTACAGATTACCCTCGCCCCTTCTATCACTTTTTGAGCCAGCGCGGCGGGCAACTTTTCTACCGGCCAGCCCAGCACCGCAATAGCTACAATGGGCCTGCCACCCATGGCATATACATCGCTGATGGCATTAGCCGCAGCTATGCGGCCAAAATCGTAAGCATCATCTACTATCGGTGTGAAAAAATCGGTGGTAGATATCAGCGCAGTGCCATCGCCCATGTCGTAGGCACAGGCATCGTCGTTACTGCTGTTACCTATCAGCAGTTTGTCATTATCAGGCTGTGTTATGTTTGTTTTCAGTATTTCCTCCAGCACCGCGGGAGCTATCTTGCAGCCACAACCCGCGCCATGCGCGTATTGCGTTAATCTTATTGCTTCACTTGTTTCCTGCATGTCATTATTTTTTCTGCGTTCTTTACAGCGTTTACTTCATCGCACTGAATATGCTGAATAGCAACGGCCGGATTATCACGCTTGTCCAGTGCCTTCTTGTATTGTTTGTCGTAGTATTTCAATAGTATCCTGAATGCTTCTGTTATATTGTCTTCTTCCAGGAACTGTAATGTCATTTTTGTTTCCAGCGGGCCCAGGCGCTTTTGTATACGCTGCACTGCGCCGGATAGTTTCTCCTTGTTTTGCACGCCATATTCTTCTACTATATGCTTCAGCCTTTCTTCAAAAGGCACTTCGATAAAGCAGACAGGCGCTTTGCGCATCTCCACCCAAAAGGGGTGGGGCAGGTTGATGCCGCCTATACGTTGGCTCTCGTCTTCCAGCCATATAGGCATCAAATCAGTTAAACTGTGTTTTCGTTTATCCAGTTCTTCTGCCAGCAGGTTTTCAAACATTTCCTGTGTGGGAGCTGGCTCGCCGTCCATAGCCCCAAACGCTGAGCCCCTGTGCCTGGCCAGTTCTTCCAGGTCTATTATCTCTTCTCCTCGTTGTTTCAGCTCGTGCAGTACCTGTGTCTTGCCTGAGCCTGTATATCCGCCGATAACATTAAACGGGTACGGTGATTCAAACCGCTCACGTGCCCATTGACGATATGCTTTATAACCGCCTGCCAATGTATACACTTTGTACCCATACAGGTCCAGCAGCCAGGCTACACCCGCGCTACGCATACCACCCCGCCAGCAATGCACCAGTACTGTTCTGTCGTTTCTGTCATGCAGCTCGGCTTCTACCTGCTCTACCATCTTCCGCATTTTTGCCCCGAAATAGTCCAGCCCTATCTTAATAGCTTCCTCGCGGCTCTGCTGTTTGTAGGCTGTGCCTACTACTTTGCGTTCTTCGTCGGTAAACAGCGGAAGGCTGAACGCACCGGGTATATGGGCATGATGGTACTCGCCGGGACTACGCACATCGAATATGAGGTGCTGCCCGCGCAACCTGAGAAAATCCTGTATGTCTATTTTGTTTATGGCCATTTTCAGAAGGTTGAAAGATAGAGATTTTCAGTCTTATTCCCTGTGGGGATATCAGTACGCAGACCAATGTTTTTCTTAGTCTCCCTTCTATCTCGTCCTTATTCCGACACCCTGATAATTCCCTCACCCTTAACACCCCGCATCAAATACTATTCCTAACTTGCTGCCTTATCTATTAACTATAAAAACATAAAATTATGGCAAGTATCAATCCATACCTCACATTCAACGGTAATTGCGAAGAAGCATTTAATTTCTACAAGTCAGTTTTCGGTGGCGAATTTAACTACCTCGGCCGCTTCAACGAGATGCCCCCACAGGAAGGAAAAACAATGCCCGAAGAGGAGAGCAACAGGATTATGCACATATCCCTGCCTATAGGTGGTGGCACAGCACTGATGGGTAGCGATACAGGCGGCGAATGGGCTCAAGGCTTCACAACAGGGAACAATTTTTCTATTTCCATCAATGCGGATAGTAAAGAAGAAGCTGATAAGATATTCAATGCCATATCCTCCGGCGGACAGGTGACTATGCCTATGGCTGATACCTTCTGGGGCTCTTATTTCGGCATGTGTACAGATAAGTTCGGCATAGCCTGGATGATGAGTTATGATGGTGGAAACAATGGGTAAAAGGAATGGAATATTTTTGAGAGGGAGGTGCCACGAGCGCTTCTCTCTTTTAGTTTTCTAAAAAACAGTACATAGACTCAAAAGCTTTATTTTGAAAAGCACTTGTAGGAAAAACGGCCGACATAACTATTCGGCACCTATTTTGTATTAATACAGTGTATATTATTATTGTACAGTGAATTATAAACCGGTATATATCTTACTTATTGTTTGTTTTGTGCATGTGCGCGGGCAGGCTCAGTTGTTAGACCTGTTGACAGTTGGCTCAGACTCTACATGTGTCAGCGACCAGTCAGACAGGCTGCTGCTGCGTGCGTTCGTCATGCAGAAGTTCAATAAGTACACCCTGGGACAACAAAGCATACCAGATAATATCACCTACCGGGCAAATAACAACTACCACTTCGGCCTCGGCTTTCATTACAAATGGTTGGGCGTAAATGCATCTTTCAAGTTGCCCTATTTCAACAAGGCCAAGTTCGGCGAAACCAAATTCTTCGACCTCCAGTCATACCTCTACCTCAGCAGGTTTGCAATAGATTTGTACCTGCTGTCGTATAAGGGCTATTACCTGTCCAATGGACATATACTGAAAAATCCGCCTCCTGATGGGGAACTACTTTTGCGCCCGGACCTGAGAACAGGCAACTATGGCGTTAACTTCCAGTATATTTTCAACCACCGGAAATTTTCTTATCGCGCAGCTTTTATACAAAACGCTTGCCAGATAAGAAGTGCAGGTACCTGGCTGGCTGGCTTCACGCTCAATTATACCCGTGCCAAAGCCGACTCTGCTATAGTACCCCGGAGCCTGGTATATGATAACTTTTACGCCCGGCAAGATTTCAATAAGACTTCCGCTGTTGTATTGGCCTTCAATGGAGGCTATGCGTATACACAGGTACTAGGCAAGCATTTCTTTGTCACAGGTGCGTTGCTGGCCGGCATGGGTTTCAACCGGGTGGCCTTGAGAACAGATGCCACCGATACCCGTGATGCACGCCTGCACGTGCAGGTACACATGATACTGCGCGGCGCTATCGGCTATAATACCAACCGGGATTTTATAGGCCTGCAATACATCAATTATATAAACAGGAACAATATGCCGGCGCTCGACGGCTGGCAGCAATCTCAGGCCGGCAATATAAGGCTTACCTACGCACGCCGTTTTCAGCTAAAGAAAAAAACAGCCAAAAGACTGGAACGGATCGAAGATAAAATATTGCCGGATGTACTTACTGACTAAGCAGCTATTTCCGGTTGTAATGCTCGTTAAGATATTGCAGTACCACTTCTGTTAAGTAAGGATTTTTCTCTTTCTTATAACGTTCATACAGCTCCGTTTCTCCGAAGATGCTTTTCATATATTCTGGCTCTACAAAGTGGGTTGATTTATTTCGAAGGTCAATTACATAGTTATACCTGGCCATTGCCGCATCAGCACCCGCCAGCCCACTAAATAATAAGCCGCTACTACCCATGCGCTCGTTGGAGTTCAACAACGAAGAAGAGCCTCCAACAAAGAATATGTAATCGTCGTTCCTGTAGAATGAAAGGCCATACCACTTGTTCCCCATGAAAATGCAGTTGACAAACAGGTAGTCATTCTGCATCACGAGGAAATATTCTTTCTTCAGCTTTTTATTCAACTGTTCGTCCATGAGGTGGAATATTTTGTAATCGCTTCCTCCACTCATGAGAATCGAGCCTTTGGTCCTACGCTCTACTACCAGTTGTGATTTAATGGGCTTATTAGCCCTGTAGTCTGCAGTTTTAGGATAGATGTATGCCTCCTGTTGGGCTACAGCGTTGCCTGTACACCAAACAAATATGAATAGGGAGGTGGCGATATAGTGGCATAAGTTAGTCATCAAAATTCTGCGTTGCCCGGCGTACGGGGGAAGGGTATTACATCACGTATGTTGGTCATGCCGGTAACGAATTGCACCATACGCTCAAAGCCCAACCCAAAGCCTGCGTGTGGCACGGTGCCGAAACGGCGGGTGTCCAGGTACCAGTACATTTCTTCTACAGGTATATGCATTTCGCGCATGCGCTGCTCCAGTTTGTCCAGTCGTTCTTCCCGCTGAGAGCCGCCCACTATTTCGCCGATGCCGGGGGCCAGTATATCCATAGCGGCTACGGTTTTGCCGTCTTCGTTCTGCCGCATGTAGAAGGCCTTGATATCCTTGGGGTAGTCGGTTACTATCACCGGTTTCTTAAAATGCTTTTCTACCAGGTATCGCTCATGCTCGCTCTGCATGTCTATACCCCAGCTCACATCATACTGAAACTGCTTCTTCTTGTATGGCTTCGACTGCATTAGTATATCTATCGCTTCTGTATAAGTGATGCGTTCAAAGCTATTGTTCAGCACAAAGTCCAGCTTCTCTATCAATCCCAGTTCGCTGCGCTCGTTCTGCGGCTTCTGGCTTTCTTCTGTTTTCAGCCTTTCTGCCAGGAATTCCAGGTCTTCCCTGTTCTGGTCCAGCGCATACTGGATAATGTACTTCAGCAGGTCTTCGGCCAGGTCGGCGTTGTCGTGTATGTCGTTAAATGCTACCTCTGGTTCTATCATCCAGAACTCTGCCAGGTGGCGTGCCGTATTACTGTTCTCAGCACGGAATGTGGGCCCGAAGGTATACACCTCGCCCAAGGCGGTAGCACCCAGTTCGCCTTCCAACTGCCCGCTGACGGTCAGGTTGGTAGCGCGGCCAAAAAAGTCTTCTTCAAAGTTAATACTGCCGTCTTCCTTACGCGGTGTATTGTCAAAGGGCAGAGTGGTTACTTTAAACATCTCACCCGCACCCTCTGCATCACTGGCGGTGACAATGGGCGTATGCAGGTACACAAAGCCCCTGTCGTTAAAGAACTTGTGTATGGCAAATGCCAGTGTATGCCTCACACGAAATACCGCACTGAAGGTATTGGTACGAAAACGCAGGTGTGCTATTTCGCGCAGGTACTCCAGGCTGGGGCGGTTCTTCAGTTGCAGGGGGTATGCTTCCGGGTCGCAGGCACCATACAGCTCTACGCTGTCCGCCTTTACTTCCACCGTTTGCCCCTTGCCCAGCGATGCTACTACCGTGCCATTAATATTCAGTGCCGCGCCTGTGGTAATATTTTTTAGCAGTTGCTCATCCGTGTTTTCAAAGTCTATCACCACCTGCAGGTTGCCTAGACAAGAACCGTCGTTAAGTGCTATGAATTGGTTATTGCGAAACGAGCGTACCCATCCCCTTACATTTACTTTATAATCAGTTGTTCCGCTTTGCAGTATCTGCTTAATCTTCGTGCGTTTCATAAAACTACTCCCAGGGGAGTTTATATAGTTATTAATTTATTTGTCAAAAAACAGGTATTTCACTGCCAGCACTAGCATCAATACCGCAAACAGTTTCTTCACTATACTCATGTCCATGCCTACCACAAGTTTACTGCCCAGGTAGCCACCTATCACAAAGGTGACGACCATCAGTAAAGCTATCTTCCAGTCGGTATAGCCTGCTTTGTGATAATTATAGGCTGCTATCAATGCCACCGGCAGCGACAACACCGCCAATGATGTGCCCTGCGCCATCTTCTGGCTCATACCTACTATGAGCACCAGCGCCGGCACAATAACAATGCCCCCGCCTATACCCAGCATGCTGGATATAAACCCGGCCAAAAGCCCGGTCAGCAATACCGCAATAATAAGGCCTGTACTCATTTTATATGTTTCGTTTGGTTTACTCATGCTCTACAGCAAATTTGGCGTTATAGTCATTAATGCTGTGCATCAATATCTTCTTCGCCAACCTTTGTCCCTCAAACTCTTCAATTTTTACCACTTTATTCTCCAGTTTCTTATACTCTTCAAAAAAGTGGCGCAGTTCATTTATAAAATGTGAAGGTAATTCACTTATGTCATTTATATGAGCAACACTCATATCATTGGCGCAAACCGCTATCAGTTTATCGTCGGCTTCGCCCTGGTCCAGCATCCGCATCACACCTATTACTTTGGCATCTACCAGGCTCATGGGGTGCATAGTTATTTGCGAGAGCACCAGTATATCCAGGGGGTCCCTGTCGTCGCAATAGGTGCGGGGTATAAAACCATAGTTGGCCGGATAATATACTGATGAATATAACACACGGTCCAGTTTCAGCAAACCGGTTTCTTTATCCAACTCGTATTTGGCCCTCGAGCCTTTGGGTATTTCAATAACAGCAGTAACCGTTTCCGGTACATTTTCTCCATAACTCACTGAATGCCAGGGGTTGAAATTCATTTTTTGCAATATTTAAGACTGCAAAGGTAAATGTTAAAATCCCAACACAGCTTAACTTGGAAGATAAAAAACAATACCTTGGCGAACATTTCGTTTGTTTTAAACGTATGTACGCAGTTGCCTCTGTGTCATGGGTATGTAACACTCTATTAACTTTATGAGAAAATTAAGAAACCCGAATTGATATTTTGAGGCTTCCGTATATCTTTGCAAGCACTCGTATTCATATTGTATTAAACAGTAAACTAAAACTAGTAAAAAACCAGAATTATGGCAGAAGTAAAATCAGCCGGAAAGCCACAAGGTGCACGCGCAGGACAGCCTAACAAATCAAGTGACCTGTTAAAGAACTTTTTGGTAATAGTAGTAATGATTGCTATAGCAGAGGCTATATTCCACTTGTATTTCGGCAGTAGCGCCAACTTCAGGGATGAAGAGCGCCACGTACCTGCCAACCTGTTGGGTACTATGTACCTCGGTGGCTGGGTTGTACCTATCCTGATGTCAACAGCGCTGGTATTATTTTTCTTCGTATTCGAGCGTGCGATGACCGTTTTCAAAGCCAAGGGTAAAGTAAACGCCACCGAGTTTGTGCGTAAAGTGCAGTACCACCTGGCTAACAAAAACATTGACGCAGCTATGGCTGAGTGCGACAAGCAAGCAGGCAGCGTGGGTAATGTCATGAAATCGGGCCTGATAAAGTACCGCGAAATGATTGACAATAAAGAACTGGAGACCGAGCAGAAGATAGCCAGCATCCAGAAGGAAATAGAAGAGGCTACAGCACTGGAAATGCCGGTGATGGAGAAGAACATGGTGTTCCTGTCTACCATCGCATCGGTAGCTACGCTGATTGGTCTGTTCGGTACGGTATTGGGTATGATACGTGCATTCGACGCGATGTCAACCGGTGGAGCGCCGGATAGCGCCGCTCTTGCCGCAGGTATCTCTGAGGCCCTGGTGAACACAGCCCTGGGTATTGGTACATCGGCCATAGCCATTATCGCATACAACTTCTATACTACTATTATAGATAACATCACTTTCGGTATTAACGAAAGCGGTTTCACGTTGACTCAGAACTTCTACGCTAACTATAAGTAATAGTTATCGTAGTCATCAATGTTTATGATGAAGCCTGGTTGTGGAAAAATGCCGCAACAGAATCTTATTAATTGAACAGTGTAGAAATATAACAGATGGCAAACCATTCAATGCCGAAGAAGAGTACGAATGTGGACATGACCGCTATGTGTGACGTAGCGTTCCTGCTGCTGACGTTCTTCATGCTGGCAACACAATTCAGACCGGATGAGCCGGTAACGGTAACTACGCCGAATTCTATTTCGGAAATACCGTTGCCCGACGCCGATATAATGCTGATCACGGTTGACCCTGACGGACGTATCTTTTTTTCGATAGATAACCAGAAAGTGCGTGAAGACCTGATCAATAAGCTGGATGAGATGAAAGGCCTTAACCTGACCGAGGAAGAAAAGAAAAGCTTCGTTATCGGTGCTTCGGTAGGTGTTCCTTTCAATCGTCTGAAAGAATACCTGGGCGCACCGCCCGAGCAGCGCGATGCGATGGACAAGCAGGCGGCAGGTATACCTACGGATACATTAGTAACTTCGGAAAGGAATGAACTGGCACTCTGGATAAAAGAGGCCAGGTACTCCAACCCCAAGCTGCGCATTACTATCAAGGCCGACGCCAAAGCGTCTTACCCGGATATAAAAAAGGTAATAGGCACGCTGGAAGGCTGGAAGATATTCAAATTTAACCTGATAACCGGGTTAAAGGCTGTTCCTCCGGGTACGGCTGCTTACGAAGAAGTAATGGGTGGCAGGAAAGAAGAGTAATTATTATTAACAACATTATAAAAGCTTAGTTCCATGGCAGAAATGGAAGTCGCCGATAAGGGCGGCAAGAAAGGCCCGGGGGTCAAGAAAGGTAAGAAGCTGTCCACGCGCGTGGATTTAACTCCGATGGTGGACTTAGGTTTTCTGTTGATCACATTCTTCATGATGACAACAACGCTGAATAAGCCTAAGACCATGGAGATAAATATGCCTTATAAGGATGAGCAGGAGCAGATTGAGGATGAGACCAAAATCAAGGAGAGCGTAGCCTTAACGGTACTACTGAGCAAAAAGCACAGGGTATATTATTACGAAGGCATGGCTACAGACCCGGAAAACACGCCTGAGGTAAAGATTACCGGCTTTAACCCCGAAAAAGGCATCAGGGACGTAATAATCAACAAGAAGAAGGACGTAGAAGAGATGAAGCGCAGGGGCCAACTGACCGCAAAGGATAAGACCACTGTGTTGATAAAGCCTGATACGAACAGCACTTACGAAGACCTGGTGAATATATTAGACGAGATGGCCATAAACGATATCCGGGTATACGCTATCGTAGATATTACGGATGTTGACCGGGAATTTATTTCAGAAACGGAAAAGGCCAACAACGACCAGTAAACGGGATGTGGAATTGATGTACGTAAAGCATCTATTTAACTAAAAAGATTACTTACAATGGATAGTAATAAAATATTGAACAGCGACTACCTCGATATCCTTTTCGAGGGCCGTAACAAAGTGTACGGTGCCTATGAGCTGCGCAGGAATTATCCGAAAAGGATGATGAGGTCTATGTTCATCATTGGAGGTATAGGTGTGGTGATTGCCGCCGCTGCACTAGTCTCTACATTGAAGCCCAATGAAGCGCCGCGCGAGGCTATTACCAAAGAAGTGGT
>DATCSV010000493.1:0-3184 GCA_036568285.1 Flavipsychrobacter sp.
CAACTTTTTTGTCAGGAGATGAAAATACTTTCGTTGACACATATCAACCGAATTGTCATGTTCAACAATATTATTTGCCCGGTTTCTTTTGATAAAGTAGATATCAATGTAAGCAGATTGACGGTTTTTCTCAATGCCGTATTGATGGTGGTGTTCCTCATTACATTATCTCCCGTCTCGCTGTATGTGTTTACCATTGATTATGGTATCAGGGCCACGGGGTATAACAAGTATAGCCCGTTATGTATCTTGTCGGCCCAGATAATAAAACTACTGGGAATAAAACCGGTAATGAGAGATAAAGCCCCTAAAGTTTTTGCTTCCAGACTGGGCCTTGTTTGCGCCGTGTTGGCATGTGTGTTTATGGTATTCAATATGACTGTAGCCGCCCGTATAGTTATTGGTATGTTTGCCGTACTTGCATTCCTTGATTCGGTATTTGACGCATGTGTCGGCTGCATGATTTACCACTACCTTGTTTTCCCATTTTTCGAACGCAGAAGAGCGTAAGCCCGGGTTCAATTATTGTTACTAATCTGCCGTAATCCTGTAACAGGAGTGTTTATTTATTATGCCCAACGGTGAAAGATGAGAATAATCACCGGTGGGGATGACGTAAGTCATGTAGGAGGACGGGGTGAATATGTAGTATTGACCTTCAGACAATACTCACCAACATGAGCAATAATACAGCACCGGCTATAGAAGATGCACGTTTATCGAAGTTTGAGGAAAGAGTACAAAAAGGTGATGCTATAGAACCGCGCGACTGGATGCCGGAAGCATACAGGAAACACCTCATCCGCCAGATATCGCAGCACGCACATTCTGAAGTGATAGGTATGCAGCCCGAGGGCAACTGGATAACACGCGCACCCAGCATCAGGGCCAAGCAGATACTACTGGCCAAGATACAGGACGAAGGTGGACATGGACTATACCTGTACAGTGCGGCTGAAACCCTGGGCATTTCGCGGGAAGAGATGATAGAGCAGTTGCAAACGGGTAAGGCGAAGTATTCCAACATATTCAACTACCCTTCGCTAACATGGGCAGATATTGGTGCTATAGGCTGGCTGGTAGATGGCGCTGCCATCGTCAACCAGGTGTCGCTGCAGCGCACTTCTTACGGTCCCTACAGCAGGGCGATGGTACGTATATGCAAAGAGGAAAGTTTCCACCAAAGGCAGGGTTATGAAATAATGGCTACCATGATGAAAGGCACCCCTGAACAGCGCGAAATGGCACAGGATGCGATGAACAGGTGGTGGTGGCCATCGCTGATGATGTTTGGCCCGCACGATAGTGATTCACCACATTCATCTGACGCTTTCAGGTGGAAGATAAAAAGGCATAGCAATGACGAGCTACGTACGAAGTTTATTGACAAGACCGTACAGCAGGCCGAAGTTATAGGATTAACTGTGCCTGACCCCGAACTGAAATGGAACGAAGCCACAGGGCATTACGACCATGGTGAAATAAACTGGGACGAGTTTTACCGGGTGATACAAGGCAACGGCCAATGCAATAAGCAACGTATAGCCCACCACAAAAAGGCACATGATGACGGAGCATGGGTGAGGGCGGCAGCGGAGGCCTATAAAGTAAAACAAGCCGTAAAAAACAATTAATCAAACAAGCAAAAGCAGAATATAATGGCTACAGATACACAACTGGATTTGTGGGAAGTATTTATCCAAAGCAGGAACGGAAGCCACCATATGCACGCGGGCAGTGTACACGCCTCGGACAGGAAGATGGCCCTGCAAAACGCCAGGGATATATACACCCGCCGGGGCGAGGGCAGCAGTATATGGGTAGTGCCGGCCGAATCAATAGTAGCGTCCAATCCTGATGATGCAGATATGTTCTTTGACCCCGCAGATGATAAGGTATACCGTCACCCCACTTTTTACGTAATGCCCGAAGGCGCAAAACAGATATAGCTATGGCAGACACCAACCAACTGAAATATATCTATAGCCTGCGACTGGCTGATAATGCATGGATATTATCGCACAGACTGTCTGAGTGGTGCAGCAACGGTCCCTTCCTGGAGGAAGACCTGGCACTGACCAATATAGCATTGGATCTGATAGGCAGGGCACAGGCATTTTATAATTACGCAGCAGAGCTGGAAAGTAAAGGCAGAACTGCCGATGACTTGGCATACAGGAGGAATGAACGACAGTATTATAACAACCTGCTGGTGGAAATGCCCAATGGCAACTTCGCAGATACCATTGCGCGCCAGTTGTATACGTCTGTGTATGAATACTACTTCTTTATGTCATTGCAGAACAGCAAGGACGAAACCTTTGCTGCATTGGCCGCCAAAACTCTGAAGGAAGTAAAATACCATATGGTGCATGCTGCAGATTGGGTAGTGCGGTTAGGTGATGGTACGAAAGAAAGCCATGAAAAAATGCAACAAGCGATAGATAACCTGTGGATGTACACCGGTGAATTGTTTGAAGCAGATAAAACAGACACGGCATTGGCGGAGCAGGGTTTAGGAGTAGACAATCCCTCTCTTCATTCCCTGTGGGAAGCGCATATACATAATGTACTGGAAGAGGCCAAGCTGAACACCCCGTCTGCAGAGTATATGCAAACAGGTGGCCGACAAGGTATACATACCGAGCACCTGGGCCATATGTTGGGCGAAATGCAATATTTACAAAGAGCATATCCTGACGCAAAATGGTAAGCACAACTTATACCCGGGAGGAGATATTACAACTGCTGTCGCAGATAGCAGACCCGGAGATACCTGTGGTAACCATACAGGAAATAGGAATGCTGCAGGATGTGCGCATGACGGAATCAGGTTGCGAAGTGATCATCACACCAACTTATACCGGCTGTCCTGCCATGGGTATTATCGAGGCGGACATCAAGTCGCTGTTGGACAAGCACGGTATCAATGCTACCGTAAAGCTGGTGTACCAGCCCGCATGGACGACCGATAATATTACAGACATTGCTAAAGAAAAAATGAAGAAATACGGCATAGCGCCGCCGGTGCATTCCGGTTGCGATGTAGCTAAGGCGGAAGCACATATAGCCTGCCCGCAATGTGGTAGCAGTAGTACAGAACAGATCAGCAGGTTCGGTTCAACCGCTTGCAAAGCATTATATAAATGTAACGAATGCAAAGAGCCATTTGAATACTTCAAAT
>DATCSV010000494.1:0-6004 GCA_036568285.1 Flavipsychrobacter sp.
AACCTGGTTGAAGACTGCTGTACCGAGCTTGTAAGGCTGTACTTGGCAAAGAAGCCGCCCACGGTAGCCCTTGTCCGTTCTACGATACTCAAGTACATGGACCTGATCTCCTACGCCGAAGTAAATACCGAAAACCGGGACTTCGGATATGAGATGTGCTGGTACATTGCCGAAAAGACTGGTATCAGCATCCGTAAGTACACTGAAACCAAAGTGTATGGCTACTGGCGGGTAGAAGGCAACCAGCTAAAAGAAGTAACCAAAAGAGGGAAAAAAGCTAAAGCTAAATAGCCACCAACGACCCTTTCTTTCGACTCACGACTACTTAGTATACCCCAGCAGCTTTAGCATGCTTTGCGAAGTCTGCTCTTTGGCATACAGCCAGTCTACCGGCTTGCCATTCTTATCTAGTTCCACCACTACGTGTTTCGGCGACGGTATCATGCAGTGTTTGATACCTCCATAGCCGGCCAGTTGGTCCTGGTAGGCGCCGGTGTGAAAGAAGCCTATATACAAAGGCTCCGCACCTTTTGTTTTATCGGTCTTGGGCAGGAACACGGCATTGACATGCTCTTCTGAAGTATAAAAATCGTGGCTGTCGCAGGTGAGGCCTCCCAGGTGTACCTCCTGGTATTCATTATCCCACTTGTTGATAGGTAGCAGCAGGAATTTCTCGCCAATACCCCAGGTATCGGGTAGCGTAGTGATGAACGAACTGTCTATCATATACCATATCTCGCGGTCGTTCTGCATCTTTTCGCCCAGGGCACTGTATATCACAGCGCCACTCTCCCCTACAGTGTATGAACCAAACTCGGTATATATGTCCGGCACATCTACTTTGTTACGTTTACATACGCTTTTTATATTCGCTATAATTTCGTTGACCATGTATTTATAGTCATAGTCAAAACCCAGTGAATGCTTAATCGGGAAACCACCTCCTATATTCAGGCTATCCAGTTCCGGGCAAATTTTCTTTAGCTGGCAATACAGGTTCAGCACTTTGTTCAATTCGCTCCAATAGTATATGTCATCCTTTATACCCTTGTTCATGAAGAAGTGCAGCATCTTCAGCCTGAACTTATCATTACCCTTTATTTTGTCTACATAAAATTCCAGCACCTCTTTCTTCTGAATACCCAGCCGCGACGTGTAAAAGTCGAATGTAGGCTCCTCTTCCGTAGCCAGCCTGATACCAACATTCACAGGCTCTTTGGTACGTATCATCTTCTTGTAATCCTCAAACTCCTCTTTATTGTCGAGTATAGGCACTACATTTCTGAACCCGTCGTTGATCAACCGCGATATGGCACGGGTATAAGACTTGGTTTTATACCCGTTGCAGATAATAAATGTGTCCTTATTGATCTTCCTGCGTTTGTACAGTTGTTTAATGATATCTATATCATACGCAAAAGATGTCTCCAGGTGCACATTGTGTTTCAGCGTCTCCTCTACCATAAAGGAGAAATGCGAACTCTTGGTACAATAGCAATAATAATAATTGCCGCCATACCTGTGCTTCTTTATAGCATCGTTAAACAGGCGCTTCGCAGTATCTATCTGGTGGCCTATTTTAGGCAGATAGGTCAGCTTAAAGGGTGTACCGTACTTGTCAATCAGTGCTTTAATATCCACACCATTGAATTGCAGGTAGTTGTCCACTACATCAAAACCTTCCTGCGGAAAATCGAAGGTCTGTTTAACGAGGTCAGTATAGCTGTTAGTCATTTAACGGCGGCAAATTAATATCGGGTAATCCTCTAAAAAAGTTTAGCGGCTAAAGTTATAATTAATTGATTTCATGCAAAAATCTTTAGTAAAGTTCTGTAAAATATTTTAGGCAGTGGCAGTAAAATTCAATTAAGTTTGCCCGGCAGTTGATATATGACCAAAAAAGCATTGTTGCAGATGCACCTGGCGGTGCTGTTGTGGGGTTTTACAGCCGTGCTGGGCAGGGCTATAGATTTGTCGGCCCCGGTGCTGGTGTGGTATCGCATGCTGCTCACTGCCCTGTTTATGGCGGTCATACTCTACTACCGCAAAGAGTGGGTACCTGTAAGCAAGGGCGATAGGTACCGCCTCATATGGATAGGCTGCCTCATCGGCCTGCACTGGGTGGCATTTTACGGCTCTATCAAACTGGCCAATGCATCGGTAGCGTTGGTCTGCCTGTCTACAGCCAGTATCTTCACCTCCCTGCTCGACCCGTTTGTCAACAAGAGCAAACACAACCTGCCCGAACTGCTGCTGGGGCTGCTGGCCATAGCCGGGGTCTACCTGATATACAGCTTCAAAACGGCCTATGGCTGGGGCGTGCTGGCGGGTGTGGTAGCCGCCCTGCTCAGTTCCTGGTTCACCGTTCTCAACAAAAAGATAGCCCATAAGTACCCGGCACGTACCATGGTATTTTACGAGATGACAGCCGGCTGGGCATTAATAACCCTGCTGGTACCCTTTCAGATTATATTCTCCACCGGGGAGGTCGACCTGCTGCCCGGCGCTTACGATTGGTTATGGCTGATTATACTCAGCCTCTGCTGTACAGTATGGGCGCAGTCCCTGGCACTCAACGCGCTTAAGCATATCAGCGCCTTTACTTCCACCCTCAGTGTCAACCTCGAACCTGTTTATGGTATACTGCTGGCATTCGTCTTTTTCAAAGAATATGAAATGCTTAGCCCTGAATTTTATATGGGGATGGCTTTGATACTGGTGTCCGTACTCCTGCAAATGCTCCGTGTGCTGCGTCCTGGCAAGAAGGTGGAGCCTCTGGTTGAAGATAGAGGTGGAATAGATTAACATTACATAGGGAATACCTTTGATTTAACTTCCGTAGTTTAGGCAGATAATTGAGTCCTATGCCATACCGTGTACAACTGCTGGCCATATTGGTTTTAATTATTTCCACCCATGCATTAGCCGGAGGTAAGGGTAGCTACCCATATCCTACACCTTATGCAGTAGAAGATTTGAAGAACGGTATCATTGCCGACACTGTACAGCCAAGCAACGTAGATCATTTCTTCAACAGGTACTTTCTTCATCGTATTACTAAACTCCACGGCGAGTGTAATATCCTATTCGAAACTACCAATTTCGTTTATTACGGTTACCCATGGACGAATGAATATGGCAATAGGATGATTTACCGTCACTATAAAATAAGTAAAGATAGCTTATCTGAAAGGTTACCTTCCTATAAAGAGTTAAGCATGAGTGCGATTGAATCGCTGGTATTACCATGCTGGGACACCGTAGACAACTATTATAAAAACCATAAAAAAGCAGTTAGTTGGGTTAAGCCAAGTGAGTGCATTCACACGCATACCTATCAATTGACGGACGATTATATCGTTCTACATCGATTATATAAAATAAAGAGCCTGATACTTGACTTTGTAACAGTTGACAAATACAGCTATACAATATTCATAGACAAGAAAACCCTCAAAATTGCTCATACAGAGAAAATAATAGATAGCAAGATGTAACCTGTCGCATTACCACCCGCAGTATGTTGTTTTGACACCTCCAATCGCATCAGGTACAATTGTATCTTTGACCGGATTTTCAATTAACTATCGGATGGAACAGGGTAATACACCGCAGGAGACATTAGTAATAACCCCCAGGACCAATATATGGCAGGCCCTGAAAAGCGCTATACTCGGCACCGAGGCCGACTATACCCAAATAGGGCTACGCAAAGCCATATTTTTGCTGGCTGTACCCATGATACTGGAATTGGTCATGGAGTCCACCTTCGCCGTAGCCGACATCTACTTTGTAGGTAAGCTGGGAGCCTCGGCAATAGCGGCCGTAGGGCTTACTGAAACTTATATGTTCCTGCTCTACTCTATAGCTATGGGTTTAGCTATGGGCGTCACGGCTATAGTAGCACGGCGCATAGGCGAGAAGAATAAAAAAGATGCGGAAGCATCAGCCATACAGGCCATATTGCTCACGGTCCTTTTATCATTGCCTTTTGCCATTGCAGGTATATTTTTTGCCAAAGACTTGCTGGCCCTTATGGGTGCCGATGCATGGAGCCTGGAGCATGGCTATAAATACACACAATGGATGCTGGGTGGCAATGTGGTCATTATGCTGCTATTCGTTATCAATGCCATATTCAGGGGTGCTGGCGATGCATCTATAGCCATGGTAGTATTATGGGTGGCCAATATCATCAATATCGCACTCGACCCTATCCTGATATTCGGCTGGGGGCCTATACCAGCTATGGGCATACAGGGCGCGGCAATAGCTACCAATATCGGGCGGGGCACGGGTGTTATCATACAACTATGGGTATTGGCTAGGGGTGGCAAACATATACGCGCACAAATAACAAAGATGTATTTCAATGCGGGCATTATGCTCAATATAATTAAAACATCTTTGGGCGGAGTAGGGCAAATGATTATCGCCATGACCTCCTGGATATTCCTGATGCGCATACTGGCCGACATAGGCAGCGATGCCGTGGCGGGTGCTACCATTGCCATACGTATCATGATGTTCACCATTATGCCGGCATGGGGGTTGTCAAACGCGGCAGCTACACTGGTGGGGCAAAACCTGGGGGCGGAACAACCCGACCGTGCAGAGTCGTCGGTATGGAAAATAGGTGTGTACAATATGATATTCCTGGTCATTGTCTCGGCAACTTTCTTCCTGTTCAACGAGCAGCTGATGAGGATATTTACGCAGGACGCGGGCGTCATAGCTGTAGGTGCTACCTGGTTGCGCATCCTGTCTTACTCCTTTTTTGTATATGGCTGGTGGATGGTAGCGGTGCAGGCATTCAACGGTGCGGGCGATACAAAGACACCTACCAAAATCAATGTCGTCTTTTTCTGGCTGATACAGATACCACTGTCTTATTTCCTCGCCATCAAGCTCGACTGGGGCTATTCAGGTGTATTCTGGGGTGTGTTCTTTTCAGAAACTTCTGTAGGATTGTTCACGCTCTGGCTGTTCAGCAAAGGGAAGTGGAAGGCGCATAAAGTATAACTGCCGGCTAACGCCCGGTGGTTATACTTGCCACCGACTTCCTGAAGTTATCTACCAGCATTTGCTCATCCGCATCGTTGTTCACCACTATACTCACACCGAAATTAAGCGTATCCAGCATAGTACTGTATGTGATGTAGGTAAAGTACGCTTTGCCCGCATAGTTCACTTTCAGCGTAGCTTTTTCAAACACCATGCCGCTAAGGTTTTCCTGCACCAGAGATGAATCCGCGCTGTACTCGCCGGTGGCATAACTGCGGTATTGTTGCGCCAATAGTTCCTCAAGCTCGGGATAGTCTTCATCACGCTCATAGCTACGGGTGAATGCATATACGGCATTCATATCCTTTTCGCCTTTACGTACCCCCAGTATTATTTGCTTCTCCCCTCCCCGCTTTTTTGCTGCCATATCTTCCTCGTAGTAATTCTCTGCCCTATAAGCCAGTTTGTCCCTGTCCGACTCGCTCAACACCTCCCATCCTTTGGGCAATACCATCTGCCAACCGATTGACTCGTAGGTAAAGACCTTATTACCTGCGTCGTCGGTACTTACGCCATCGTTTGAACAGGAGAAGAAGAACAATGTTAAAATCATTGTAACAATCGACAGAGGTTTCATACAACAAAGATACAAGCCCCAAAAAATACTGCCCGCCCTTTCTGCCGGAACGACTAATTTTACACCGGCACTTCTGATACATATGACAGTAACTGAACATCTTCGTACGGTAAATATTCTGCGCTACCTGCTGCCCCTGCGCGAGGGCGGCTCGCTGCCTGCATTGGCCGAGGCGGACGATGGTTTTAAGTATGTAGTAAAGTTCAGAGGTGCGGGACAGCGCGAAAAGGCACTGATAGCCGAATACCTGGGCGGCGAAATAGCCCGCCTGCTGGGGCTTAAAATACCGGAACTGGTATTTGCCGAACTGGACGAAGCGTTTGGCCGCACCGAGGGCGACGAAGAAATACAGGACCTGCTGAA
>DATCSV010000495.1:0-10433 GCA_036568285.1 Flavipsychrobacter sp.
GCGAAATGTCCTTTACTGACCATATAGAGGAATTACGCTGGCATATAGTACGTGCGCTTATAGCCGTGCTTATAGGCGGCGTAGTCATGTTCATATACAGTGGAGAGGTGTTCGACAATATCATTGTAGCACCCGCTAAAAAAGACTTCCTTTCTTACCGTATCATGTGCCAACTGGGCGAGTTGACTAATATCAGTGCCTTGTGCCTGGACGATATCAATCTCAAGTTTCAGAATACGGAATTATCGGGCCAGTTTATGATGAGCTTCTCAGTGTCTTTTATGCTGGGCTTTATCATAGCATTTCCCTATGTATTCTGGGAGTTCTGGCGATTTATCAAACCTGCCTTAAGCTATAAGGAACTGAAACACGCACGCGGCATCGTATTCTGGACATCATTACTGTTTTTCACGGGGGTGCTGTTTGCCTATTATGTCATAGCGCCATTCACCATCAACTTCTTCGCCAATTATACCCTCAGTCCTACATTTGAGAATATCATCACCATTACCAACTACTACAATACGCTGTTCGACCTGGTGCTAGGCATAGGGCTGGTGTTCGAGCTGCCGGTGGTTGTGTATTTCCTGTCACGCGTTGGGTTGCTCACGCCCATGCTCATGCGCTCCAAGAGGAGTTACGCTATATTGATTATTTTTGTATTGGCGGCTATTATTACCCCGCCCGATATGTTCTCGTTATGGCTGGTATGTATACCACTGCTGATACTCTACCAGGTATCCATTACCATCAGCGAGCGCGCTTATAAAGAAAGATTGAGAAACAAAGATTAAAAACCGGTACTTATGCAACAGACAGCTTTCAACAATGATCTTCCCTTAGCCATAGGCGGCGACCATGCAGGATTTGAATACAAGGAGGACGTAATAAAGGCTTTAAAAAACGCCGGGATAGCTGTTGAGGACAAAGGCACATTCAGTGCAGACAGTACCGACTATCCTGATTATGCTCACCCCGTAGCTGATATGGTAGAAACCGGCAAGGCAGCCGCAGGCATACTGATATGCGGCAGCGGAAATGGTGTATGCATGACAGCGAATAAACACCAGGGCATCCGCGCAGCACTATGCTGGAATGAGGAACTGGCATCACTGGCACGCCAGCATAATAATGCCAATGTCCTGTGCATACCTTCCCGGTTTGTATCGTTAGAAACAGCGCTGAACATGGTGAACACCTTCCTGAACACAGCCTTTGAAGGCGGCCGCCACGAGAACAGGGTAAATAAGATCTAACGCTCTCTTACAAAGAGAACCTCAAAGAAGTAAATACGCTGCGAGGCAGGAAGCTGGCGATTCCGCCACCGTGCGCCCCACCGGCGACACGGCCGCTAATAGTAGCTTGCTGGAAATCAAAAAGATTTTTAATCCCGGCTATCACCTGGAGTTTCCTCTCGAAAAATTTCTTTTCCAGCGAAACATCGCAGAGATGATAGGCATTCTGCGTGCCGTTGTAGGACGCACTGCCATCTATATTGGATTGCAGGAAGGGCTGCCTGCCGCTCAACTTGTATATTGTATTGAAGTTAATACCGGGCTTTCTCCACATATACTGTAGCGTAGCCGTGGCCTCACTGGCAGAGAAGGCGTTGTAGTTACCCGGGTCGGCAAAAGTATGGTTGTATGAGTAGCCTAGTTGGTAATGCAGGTTACTATATTGGCCGTCTGCCTGTAGCGTGGCTATGGTGTTAGACTGGTGCGAAAGGTTTGCATAAGTGTATCTTATACTCGTAGGGTCTTCAGGGTTAGTAGGCGCCAATGTAATACCGTTATACACATCATTATAGAATCCTGTCACTATCAGTTGCAGGTAATCGTTGTCCTTTTCATATGCCTGGTATGATGCAGACACCTGCACGTGACGGCTGCTTTCTGCCTTCAGATTTTCATTACCCACTATGTAGTGGTTCAGGTCTATGAAGCTGAGGTACATTTCCTTGAGAGATGGCGCGCGGTAGCCTTCAGCATAAGACGCACGTATCTGCAACTTCTTAAGTGGCGTATACAGGATATTGATCGTAGGTATTACCGGTGGACTATACACTGTATTATATGCCCCCCTGAATCCCGCTTGTGCTTTCAGCTTGTCTTTCCATATCTCGTAAGAAAGATTGGCGTAAGCGGCGTAATCCTGTATTTGTTTATTCTTACCGGTAATCTTAAGGCTGGTAGCAAACTGCAGGTTGATATCATAGCCAACTGTGTAATCGAACCGGTCACCTATGCGATTGTTATAACTCGCTCGGGCATATACGTCGCTGAACAACGAAGTATCCTGCGCGCCTGCCTGACTATTCAACTCCTGCTGTAGTGTCACCATATCCTTCAGGTAGCTGGTACGCGTACGATAATACAGCATATAGCCGTTCTGGCTCTGCCAGCTTCCCTTGCCCAGTTTACCGCCCAGAGACAGGCGGTTCATCCACCTTTTTGTATGGTAGTATTCATCTTTTGTATAGGCACCATTGAAAGGATCCCAGGTTTCTAACATACCCTTGTTCGTTACCTTTTCCTGCATATAGTCGCTGGCCAGACGGGCATTGAAGCCTGAAGGTGCTGTATAGTTATAAGCCAGGTTGCCCAGGTACTGCTCATTCGGTTTGAACAGGAAACTCCTGGCATAATAGAGCGTGTCGTCCTCGTAAGTTTTTACTTGTTCTATCCGGTTCCATCCTGCAAATGCATTGCGACCTCCGCCCAGGGTGAGCTGGTTGCGTTTCCCTATACGCTTACTGACAGATGCGTCGAAGTTATACCTGCCGACTGATTCATAATAAGCACCGGCGTTGACCGACAGCGGTTTGGTTTCTGTCTTAGTAATGATGTTGACAATACCCCCCAAAGCATCTGTACCGTATACCACACTCATTGGGCCCTGTATCATCTCTATACGATCCACATTGTTCAGGTTGATCTGGCTCAGGTTAATGTTTCCACCTTCACGGCCATTTATAGGCAAGCCGTCTATCAGTATCTTCACCTTATCACCACTCAAACCCTGCATCCGCATATTTGAACCCAGTATGTTATCATTGCTCACACGCACATTCAACTGGTTTTTCATTACCTCGTTCAGCGTCACTGCTCCCTGCGCCTGTATCTGTTCTTTGGTAATGATGCGATATACGGACAAGGCGTCCTTTTGTTTTTGGGGCGTATTCAGCCCGGTTATCACTACTTCATTCAGTGTAGAGAATTTCTTACTCATGTACAGGGTGATGACATTGGCTGCCGGTGCGGTTATGAAAGTTTTCTTTACGGTTTCAAAGCCCAAAGCGTTTACTTCAACAGCCATGGGGTATTCCTCTGCTACGATGTTGGCTATACCGTTCTCGTCACTCTGAATGGTATTCAATATCGTTCCGGTACCCGACAATATATGTACATAGGCAAATGGCACTGACTCGCCATTGTTCCTGTCAGTCAGTTGCAGGCGAATGGTTTGCGCCTGCACCACCACCCCCAATAAGAGTAAACCCAATAATCCGAAAAACTTTTTCACCTATGCTATTTTTCTAAAAAACCTTGCTACCCGTTGAAACGGAGTAGCAAGGTGTAATCATACTTGCCCCTAATCTTTATTAATGTTGTACAACAATTCTTTCACTTAGTTTCACATCTTCTCCGCTGATATTAACAATATACACACCCGGAGCATATGCAGCAACATCTATTGCGTAGGCATTCATACCTTCTTTGATGTTCACTTTATTACTCATCAACATTCTGCCTGCCAGGTCATAAACCGCAAGTTGTGCATTTTCTACATTCCCCTTTGCTTCAAGTACGATGTTAGCATTAGCGGATGCAGGGTTAGGTACTACTGCGTACCTGCTGATACGGCTGTTTACATCGTTAACAGTTGTCACATCAGCCACTTTTCTCTTCTTGAATTCTATTGTTCCGCTGGTGCTGCCTCCGAAGCCTGTAAACACCAACTGGTATATCTCCTGGGTGTTGGAAGACCTGATGAAATAAGTAGCATTAGTATCTATCGTCCAGGAGAATGTAGTATTATTGAAAGACTTCCAGTCATCGCCTATAATGTTCGAATAATGACCGTAGGCATAATTATTATAGTTCACCGTGTCAGGATGTACGGCTTTCACCTCGGCTACAGTTACACCCAGGTTAGACATAACACCCATAACAGGATAAGGCGTTGGCGAAGGCATCATTATAGTAGTGATGTAACGGGTAAACATGATGTCCCAACTATTACGGTTAGGCTCACGGTCGCGGAAGGTCTTATTCGCTATATCGTAATAAGCAAACAACTTGTTTTCGTAAGTAGGTTTCCTGTATATCCTTATCAGGGTATCTTCAGAGTTGTCCAGTTTTGCTAATCTGAACATGTATTGCACGGAGTCAGATGGTGCGCTACGGTAATTCTGTATCCATAGCTTGTATATCCCGGCAGGGGTTTTTAGCAGGTAAAGAGTATCACCAATCACATTATGACTACCTATGTCGTACCTGCCCCATCCGTAATCAAAAGGGTCGCTCACAACACGGTTGTTATTAACAGCACCCCACATCAGGCTGGTATCAGCATTGTACAACTGGGTTGCCGTGTCTGATGCAGCAACAGATGTGTAGCTGGTGAAATCAGCAGATGCTGACCTGTTTAAAGAATATACTTTCACTCCGCCTTGTACATGATTGGCTATCACACTCACATTGCCATTGGGCCCGGGTGCGGTAGTCATAAAGGCTATATGCCAATTGGTATTACTTTCTGTTTTCTGCCCGCCGTTTTTCATACTGTAGAAAACATCGTTAGCATAGCTGCCACCCATCACTACCGTGTCGGCTACCCATGTCTGTGCACTTGCTTGCAGTCCTAAGAAAGAGGCGATAAATAAGAATGTAGATTTCAATTTCATTAGAGAACTTGTTTAGTCCTCAAAGGTACGTTGACACTATGGCTTGCCCTTATATTATCGGGAATGCTTACAAGTCTTTACATTCTTATGACATAATAATTAATGCGGGATTAATTTATATCCAGCCGCTGTTGTGCAGCAGCTTGGCTATCTGCACGGCGTTGGTGGCAGCACCCTTGCGCAGGTTATCCGCCACTATCCAGCAGTTAAGGGTGTTAGGCTGCGAATAGTCGCGCCTGATGCGGCCCACAAACACCTCGTCTTTCCCGGCTGCGTCCAGCGGCATCGGGTAGGCTTTCATTTCAGGATTGTCCACCACTATCAGGCCGGGGAAGCGTGCCAGCAGGTTGCGCACGTCCGATTCTTCAAAATCCTCTCGGAATTCTATATTCACACTCTCGCTGTGCCCGCCCGATACCGGTACACGCACCGTGGTAGCTGTTACCTTGATGGTATTATCCCCCATTATTTTGTTCGTCTCCAGCACCATTTTCATCTCCTCTTTGGTATAGCCGTTGTCCGTAAATACATCTATTTGAGGAATGACGTTCATGTCTATTCGATGCGGGTAAACGCTGTGCTCGCCGCTGCCCGCGCGCTGTTGCATCATTTCGCTCACAGCCTTTTGCCCGCTGCCCGATACCGATTGGTAGGTGCTTACCACTACCCTTTTTATATGGTATTTGTCGTGCAGGGGCTTCAGTACCATCACCATCTGTATGGTAGAGCAGTTGGGGTTGGCAATGATCATATCCTCTGCTGTCAGTGTATGGCCGTTCACCTCGGGCACCACCAGTTTCTTTGTTGGGTCCATCCTCCATGCCGACGAGTTATCTACCACCCTGCAGCCCACCTCAGCAAACCTGGGTGCCAGCTCCAGCGAAACACTGCCTCCGGCTGAAAAAATGGCTAGCGCAGGCTTCATTGCAATAGCGGTATCAGCATTCACCACGGGCCATTCCTTACCGGCAAATTTCACTAAGGTACCTACCGACCTTTCGGACGCTACCGGTATCAACTCTGTAACCGGGAAGTTACGTTCTTCCAATGTCCTCAATATGGTACTGCCCACCAAACCTGTGGCGCCTACTACTGCTACACGCATTATTGTTTTTTTTAAGGCTGCAAAGATAAGGGGTAGTACCCAGCTAAAAAATGTATGACTTGATTTTTAGTCCAACCCGGGCAGGCCGTCTATACTCTGCATGTTCTTTTCCGCCCGGTATATCTTCAGCCCGTCATCACCTTTATTGGTGGTCCATTTGTCGAGTACATCGCGGTCGCTCTTATAGTCCATCAGCGGTACGGCATACCCGCAGGAGTCGGATATACGTGTGGCTTTCACCCTTATAAAAGCGCGGGTGCCCTGGTGCGATGGAAAAATATCCTGCATTTCACTGAACTCAGAATGTGTTGTTTCTATCACTTCGCCAAGGCCATGAATACGTACGATCTTTGGCGGGCCGTCAAACGCGCAGAACATAATAACAATACGCCCGTTCTCCTTCAGGTGGGCGATAGTTTCTACCCCGCTGCCTGTCAGGTCCTGGTACACAACGGTATTTTCACCCATTACCCGCAGCGAGTCCAGCCCCTTGGGCGAGCAATTGACATGCCCCTCTCCCGACAATGGTGCGGTGGCTACAAAAAATATCTTTTGTGCTGTTATCCACTCCTGCAGTTGTGGTGTGATGGTATCGAAGAGTTTGCCCATAAATACAAGTTAAAGCCATGGTAATTTAACGGAAATCGCTGAAACAGTTTTCATGTCAAGCCTGATCAACAAGCCCTGTTCTGGCGGCATAAAGCACCAGCCCTGCTGTATTGCGCACGCCTACCTTTTCCAGCATACCGGCCCTGATGCCCTCTACCGTCCGTTGGCTCAGGAACACTTTTTCAGCTATCTCTGCCGTAGTATATTCCTTACATATCAGTTTTAATATTTCAGTTTCACGTTCGTTAAGGCTGATTGCCTTTTCAAATCGTACCGGCAATTGCCTTTTCTGTACCAGGTTTTTCAGCATGGTCTTACTCACCATATCACTGAAGTAATATTCATTTTCTATTACCGAGGACATTGCTTTAGCTATCTCTGCGGGTTCGGTGTTTTTTACCAGGTAAGCATTCGCCCCCATATCCAGCATATGCACGATGTATTGCTCATCATCATGCATGGTCAGTACAATTATCTTCACCCCGGGGTACAGGTTGCGTACTTCTTTTGTAGCTGCGACGCCGTCCATCCCGGGCATTTTCAGGTCCATTAAAATCACATCAGGAATCACATTCTTCAATAATTCCATTAATTCCTCGCCATCGCCGGCTTCGCCCGCGCAGTGCAGATTTTCAAATCCCTCCAGTGAATATTTTATGCCCTGCCTGAAGATGGCATGGTCATCTGCCACTATATATTTTATGTCTTTCATAGAGGTATGGCTATTGTTGTAGTATAAAATCCAGCTTCATGCTCAAAGCTAATGCTTCCGCCCACTGATTTCAGGCGGGTGATTATATTTTTCAGACCTATAGCGTTCTTCTTATACAATTGCTCGTTGAAATCGCTTTCAGTTAATCCTGTGCCATCATGCGAAAAGCTGGTAATAAAATGGTTACCGGCCACACTGCACGAGCAACTGATATGTGCTGCGTCCGAATGCTTGATAGAATTATTCATCAGTTCCTGCACTACCCTGTACACAGCCAGCTCTTTATCTTCAGTCATACGGGGCAACTCGGCGGGATGATAAACCACCTTCAACTGTCCGGTGGTACTGAACGACTCAAAAAAAGTTTTCAATGCAGCATCCAGTCCAAACTGCTTGAGCACAGCAGGCTGCAGTCTGTGCGATAAGCTCCGCACTTTATTGATGGTATCATCTATCAGCGCCCGCGATTGTACAAAAACCGGCCTGTCGCCAAATTCTTTATTCTGGCTGTTCAGGAACAACTTTACTGAAGCTAGTGTAGCGCCTACGTCATCGTGCAATTCAGATGCTATGCGTGTACGTTCTTTTTCCTCGCCCTGCACCGAAGCCTGCACCAGTTCCAGTTCTTTTTGTTTGTTCAGCTCATTCAGTTCCTGCTGGTGCTTAATGACACGCCGCTGGTACAGCACCACAAAGAAGATGATACCGGAAGCCATAGCAAGCATGGCAATGATCCCTATAATAATGGCTGGAAGGTCCGTCATTCCTTTAAGGTTAAAGCTTTGGCAAAGATGATATTTTTAATGATGTTCAGCACGTTTCTGAATATCCATAATTTATAAAGAGTATCCTGGTTTATTTGTAGTAAGGTATCTACAGTGATAAATATAGGCAGGCTGCCGGCAGCATATAATAAGAAGCCAGTATTGACCCAGAAGAATTGAGATTGTTCAATTTTTTTGGTTGTTACATTTTTAAGTTGGCGATACAACCCAATAATGCTAAAAACCATAAAAGCTACAATAAATAGCCCTTCACCTTTACCGCTTACGACGGTATTCCCATAAAATGTTACTGCATAAAGCGCAAGCAGAGATAATAGTAACCATGTAAAAACAACCTTACTCTTGAAAATTCGCGCGTAGTAATAAAAAGCTATTAAAATGAACTCTGTAATAAAATATATATTTCCGATAATATGGTAATCAAAGCCTTCAATCTGTATTAACCTTTTAAAAGAAGTTAATACCAGTTCAAAACAAAACCCTGTCAGGATGTATATCCATAACAGGGCATTGTTTTGCCTCTTGCCTATAATTAACGGTAACAGGTGTGAAAATATGGATGCTCCGAGTATGATATAAGAAAAGGCTTGGTTCATCTATTGCTGCTGTTAGGGGAAAAGATCGCTTACATCGCCGTAAAACAGTACTTGTCCTTGAGCGTCCACTGCCGCAAAAACTATATCGTTTTTTAATACCAGGTTGCCGCAATTCCCAGGTTCGTGCTGTAGACTTTTCGCCTTATAAAAATGATAAGCGGTCGGCTCCAATTGCGTAACACCGGATAGCATAGCATATGAATATTTTACAAACCCCTTCGTAACCAAGGGCTTGAGCACAGCTTTATTGAGTTGTTTATCATCAGAAATCAGTTTGTTGACAAAGTATTCTATAGATTCGTTAATAGATTTTGCTTCCTCATCGCACAACGGACTTTCCAATATTGGGTAAATACCTATTACGATATCGCTGTTTGATTCTACAATGTCATGGTTGGCGCAGAGTTGAATTAAATCGTTGGAAGTGCAATTGGCAATTTTCAAAAGACTGTCTATTACAAAAGCAGGGACAACCTTAGGTTCCGGAATCAAACCTCCGGTAAATTGCTGGATTTTGCTCTGCATTTGGAACATGGTATTAGAGTGGCAATTGCGTATAGTTTGTTGGCATATTTCTTCTTCGCAAGCATTCGTAGCGCATAACTGCGGTATGCATGTATTACATGACTCTTCTATAATCCTAAGCAAAATCCTGTCTTGTATGTCAAGGGATAATTTTTCTTGTTTACTGTGGGGCGTTTCCGCTCTTGCGGCATCATGTGGAGTAATATGCTTCCTATAATGCATGTTTTGTTTCATAGTTTCACACGATGCCAACGTACAAGCAGAGGATATTAATATGATAATGATAGATCTGTAATTCATTAGTTCTTTAAATATTTTCATGTTTTTCATAATTATTGATTTTTAAAGTGAGTGATAACCAAAACTAATAAAACTGTTTCCGAAAAAGCACCATCCACATCACTATCGTTATTTGCTGCACCGCATTAACGTACTGAACATCAATATTTTAAGACGATGTACATAATGAAAATAGGGTGAAAACACCTGATTATCACGTATAAATACGCAAAGATTTTTACGCTGATTTTCCAGTATTTCTTACGTTGATTGGGCTACCTGCCGGAGTTAGGTTTGTGAAAATTTCATACTATGAAAAAGATATTATTATTAACGACAACAGTGTTTATGATAACACAAATGACGCACGCAAAATCTGAAGAGGCAAATGATACAAAATCGTTTTCAGAAAACAGAATACTTTTTCTCAATGCAGCCAATTTTGACTTTTTTGGAAAGCTGGATATCAACTATGTAGGACACGTTAATATTTTTGCACCCGATTTAGGTAAAATTGATAGATTGGGAGTGAACGCAGGAATCATGAAATTAAACTACCTGGACGGTGATACTTTCAAGCCATCGCCTGCCAGGGAGTATTTAAAATTAAATCCACTGGAAAAAACCTTAGACAGCGGTGATAAATATGTCAGACAGTTCAATCAATATGTGTATGAAATAAGTAACACTACGTGGAGTTTGTATGTACAACCAATGATCAGGATTGGGGAGGAACCAGTTGATGGCTCAACGGGAATAAGCTTCTTTGCACATATACATTTTGAGCTTTTAGCACAAACATGGAAAATAAAAACAACAAAAAACACCCTGATTGATGACACAACACTTTATAATGATGAGAGTATTTATATCAGGGATTTTTCCGAAAGGGAAGTAAATAAAAGTATTGCCAGGT
>DATCSV010000496.1:0-2095 GCA_036568285.1 Flavipsychrobacter sp.
GCGAGCAAAAAACCAAAGAGGGTGTGTTGAAAATATGGCAGGTGATGCGCGAATGCATTTACCGTGGTGCCCATATTGGCGGTGAGCTGCCTGGTGGACTGAAAGTAAAAAGACGTGCCGCGGGGCTGAACAAAAGGCTGCTGAACGGCAGAACCTACAATAACTTTGAAGAGTGGATAGAAGCCATAAGGGCGGGGGGTGAAAACTTTAAATATACGCTCGACTGGGTAAGCTGTTTTGCGCTGGCGGTGAACGAGGAGAACGCCTCATTCGGCAGGGTAGTGACAGCACCTACCAATGGCGCTGCGGGCGTGGTGCCGGCTGTGCTCATGTACTTTATCGTGTTCTGCGACGGCAATGACGAAGAAAAGATCATCAACTACTTGCTGACGGCATCCGAAATTGGTAGCATATTCAAGAAGGGGGCAACCCTGTCGGCGGCAATGGGTGGTTGCCAGGCCGAGATAGGTGTATCCTCGTCTATGGCTGCTGCGGCGCTTACTGAAGCATTGGGCGGTAGTGTACGCCAGGCGTTGATGGCTGCCGAAATAGCTATGGAACACCACCTGGGCCTCACCTGCGATCCCGTAGGCGGACTGGTGCAGGTGCCATGTATAGAACGTAATACAATGGGGGCTATCAAAGCGATAACCGCATCGCAACTGGCGCTGGGCAGCAATCCTGACAACGCCAAAGTATCGCTGGACCATGTGGTGCAAAGCATGTGGGAAACCGCCCAGGATATGAATCATAAATACAAGGAAACCTCTGAAGGCGGGTTGGCTACCAAAATCAAAGGCGAAGACGATAACCCCATGCCGTTGAGCCTGCCGGAGTGCTGATGATATTAATTGCTATTTTTGCCGCATGAATTTTCCATTTTTAGAGCAGCTTTTCGGGGCGCAGTATAATAAAGACAATTTCTTCCTGCTGGCAGGGCCGTGCGTGATAGAGAGCGAGGAGGTAATTATGCAGACCGCAGAAAAGGTGATCGCCATATGCGAACAGCATAAAATACCGCTCGTATTCAAATCATCGTATCGCAAGGCCAACCGTACCCGCCTGGATAGTTTCACAGGTATAGGGGATGAGGCTGCGCTGAAAATACTGGCAAAAGTTCGTGAGCGTTTTGGTGTGCCTGTAGTTACTGATATACATGCTGCGGACGAAGCCGCTATGGCTGCAGAATATGTAGATGTTTTACAGATACCCGCTTTCCTGTGCCGGCAGACGGATTTGCTGGTTGCGGCCGCCAATACTGGTAAGGTAGTGAATGTAAAGAAAGGCCAGTTCCTGAGCCCCGAGGCGATGCAGTTTGCTGTTACCAAATTGCAGGAAAGTGGTAATGATAAAGTCATGCTCACTGATAGGGGCACTACCTTTGGTTACCACGACCTGATAGTGGACTACCGTGGCATACCCACCATGCAAAAAATGAATGTGCCCGTGATACTGGACTGCACCCACTCGCTCCAACAACCCAACCAGAGCAGCGGAGTAACAGGCGGCAATCCTGAAATGATAGAAACTATTGCCCGCGCAGGTATAGCGGTAGGTGTAGATGGTTTGTTCATCGAAACACACCCAAATCCGGCCGTAGCAAAGTCAGACGGGGCCAATATGCTCCACCTCGATCTGCTGGATGGCCTTATGCATAAACTTACTAAACTAAGGGCGGCCGTTAATACTTTATAATCAGGGTATCATTTCGTACCCAATACCGTTGTAAGATGAAGTGGTGTACCTGCCGTGATTGAAGTCAACCGGCTTACCATGCAGTACTGTATTGTAATAACTCCACACTTCGCCGGGTATGGGTCTGTGCTGTCTTAGTGTAATGAAGTAACTATGTTCCTGCCCCACAAGTTTATTGAAGTTGACATAATGTGCCTTTGTACTCAGTGGTCCTCTTAGTCGTCTGCCCAACTGCCTTTTCTTGTTAATCAATTCCGGCCAGAACAGTGTCCTGTCTTCAGGATTGTATTGTATGTAGACGTTTTCCGCAAAGGCTATTTTGCCCAGCCATTTAGCATGGCCGGCCTGCGGCACACAGGGTGAATTCAGTATCACATTGTCCACCCATACTACATCGTTT
>DATCSV010000497.1:0-9432 GCA_036568285.1 Flavipsychrobacter sp.
TACCATCATGCAAGGCACAGTAGATTGTTCAATTAATGCGCTGCAACACGGGGTATCACTAAACGTGGCAGGCGGCACTCACCATGCTTTTGCGGCCAGGGGAGAAGGCTTTTGCCTGTTGAATGATTTTGCCATAGCAGCCAACTACCTATTGTCTCGCCACCTTATCAAACGGGCTATTGTCATTGACCTGGATGTGCACCAGGGAAATGGTACAGCAGCCTTGTTTAGTAATAACGACAAGGTATTCACCTTCAGTATGCATGGGGCGCACAACTACCCGTTCAGGAAAGAAACCAGCGACCTGGATATAGGCCTGCCGGATGGCATCAGCGGTAATGAGTACCTCGCTATTCTGAATAAAGAACTGCCCGTGCTTTTGGAAAAGGTCAAGCCGGACATAGCCTTCTACCTCTCCGGTGTAGACGTGCTGGAAACAGACAAGTTCGGCAAGATGAAGCTAAGCATTAACGACTGCCAGCACCGGGATGAAATTGTATTTGCAGAATGTCATAAGAGAGGCATACCTGTAGCAGTAGCTATGGGTGGCGGCTATTCGCCCGACATCCGGCATATCATCACTGCACACTGCAATACATTCAAAGCAGCGAAGGAAATTTACGGACTATAACAATTAGTCCTGGAACAACCTGAAAATATCTAAGCCGTTGGCATACAGCATCAGGCCCAGCAATAACACCAGCCCTACTGTAGTAGCTGTTTCCATCACCTTGTCGCCCACTTTCCTGCCCGTTATCAGCTCGAATATCAGGAAGATAACATACCCCCCATCCAGGCCCGGTATGGGCAACAGATTCATTACTGCAAGTATAATTGATACAAAAGCAGTTAACATAAGGAAACTCTGCCAGTCGAAAACAGGGTCGAACAACTGCCCAAAGGTCACCAGGCCGCCAAGACTTTCATTTACTTTCACTTCTGGCGAGGTGAATAACAACTTTAATTGGCTCCAGTAATTACCTATCTGCTCAAATGTGAAAGTAAAACCCTTGCCTATTGCTTCGAAAAAGCCGTACTCGATCACGCTGGTTTCAAAGAAACCGGCAACGCGCGGCTGAAAGCCTAATATTTTAGATTCAGGGATATTTCCGTTAAGTGTTACCTCACGATCATTGCGCACCACAGTAATGGCAACGGCGTCGCCGGCGTGGGCCCTTTTCATTTCCTCAAACTCATCGAAGAACTGCACAGGCTGGCCATTGAAAGCTACTATGCTATCACCGGCTTTGAAACCCATTTTCTCTGCTTCGCTTTTTTCACTTACCTTTTCTACCACCACGGGCATGCGCGGGGCTATAAAGCTCTGCTTTTTCTTTTTTATGATTTTTGTAATTGTACCAGTGGGTATATCGATATTTACAGACCGGCCATCGCGCAGTACCTGTATGCTTTTCTGCTCGGCAAAAATGATCTCGTAAGGTATCCTGCTGAAGCGCTCTACCTTTTTGCCGGATACAGATGTAATCATATCCCCATCACGCAGGCCAATGCTTTCAGCCACACTGTCGGCGGCAATACCATATTTGGCGTTTTCGGTGGGCAGGTATTCTTCTCCCCAGGCGCCGAATATAAAGGCATAGATGGCCATTGCCGTCAGCACGTTCATAATAATGCCCCCCAGCATGATGAACAGGCGCTGGTACGCTTTCTTGGAGCGGTACTCCCAGGGCTGCGGTGGCTGCTTCATGGCATCTTTGTCCATGCTTTCGTCGACCATGCCGGCTATTTTCACATAGCCACCCAGCGGAAACCAACCTAAACCATATTCAGTGTCACCCTTTTTCTTTTTGAAGAGAGCGAAATTGAGCAGGTTGGGGAAGGGGAAAAGGAAATCGAAAAACAGGTAAAACTTCTCTACCCTTGTTTTGAACAAGCGGGCGAAAAAGAAGTGACCAAATTCGTGCAGTAATATCAACAGGGAAAGGGCCGCCAGTAGTTGCAACGCCTGCGTAGCGCCGCCTGACAATAGTAGTACTGTATTCAGTTGCATGTTTTAATTATGTTATTTATTAGGAAGCCAGCTGGCTTTTCTTTACCATATCTGCGGCATGTACCCTGGCATCACCATCACACTGCTCATATTCTTCTATCGTGGGGTGCTCAATAAAATCGACTTTGGCGATAGTCGCCTCTATAATATCGCTCATTTCAATAAAGCTCACCTTATTATTCAGAAAAGCCTGCACCGCCACTTCATTGGCAGCATTCATCACGCAAGGTACATTTCCGCCCTTATACATGGCGTCTTTTGCGATTGCAAGATTACGGAAAGTTTTATAATCAGGCTCCTCAAATGTCAATTTACTGTATTCTTTGAAGTTAAGCCGCTTAAAATCGTTGCTGATCCGCTGCGGGAATCCAAGCGCATATTGTATAGGCAACTTCATATCGGGCAGGCCCAACTGGGCTTTTACCGAACTGTCTTTGAACTGCACAAATGAGTGGATAATGGACTGGGGGTGTATGACGACCTCTACCTGGTCATTTGACAGACCGAAGAGCCACTTGGCCTCAATCATTTCCAGCCCCTTGTTCATCAGCGTTGCGCTATCTATAGTTATTTTGGCTCCCATTGTCCAGTTGGGGTGTTGCAGGGCATGGCTGGCTTTTACATTCACCAGGTAGTTAGGCTTACGGCCTATAAAGGGGCCGCCGGAGGCTGTCAGTATCACTTTCTCCACCGCATTAAAACTCTCTCCAACCAGGCATTGGAATATCGCCGAATGTTCGCTGTCTACAGGTATTATGGGCACTTTCCTCTCCGCGGCCCGCTGCATCACCAGTTCTCCTGCTACCACCAGCGTTTCTTTGTTGGCCAGGGCAATAGTTTTACCGGCATCGATAGCCGCAAGGGTAGATGACAATCCGGCAAAGCCTACAATAGCTGCCAGCACCATATCCACCGTGTCCCACTGCACTACATCCTCCAGTGCCTTCCTGCCGGAAAAAACCTTTACAGGATAAAGGCTCAAAGCATCCTTGACGTGCTGGTACCTGGTTTCATCAGTAACGACTACCGCGTTGGGGCGAAACTGCTTCGCTTGTTCTATAACCAACTCAGCATTGCTGTGTGCGCTTAATACCTCTACCTCAAATAATTCGGGATGCGCAGCTACAACCTCCAGGGCTTGTGTGCCAATGGAACCCGTACTACCCAGAATTGCCAGTTTTTTCATGCTCTTCCTCTGTTAATGTACCTGATACGTTGAAGATGTCAAAACTAAACCTGTTGCTGATTTTTTCACAACAAAGCCCGGTTTTTCTCAAAACCTTAACGAATGTGCAGGATCAGCGCTGTACAACAATGATTTTGGCAGGTGCGTAAAAGAGTTAATGTAAATATTCCCTTATAGGCTTTGTTCGTTAATTTCTGAAGATGGTAAACTCAAAAGGTCGTCCGCTGTTAATGTGTTTCTTAGACGTTCGCCGTCCGTCGGCATCTTCCGCTTTGCTATGATAGACGTCCAGTAGTTCGGTGACACTTTCTACATGTGTTTCGTTATCCACCTTACTGACCAGGGACATCAACCCATCTACATTGCTGTCGAAGTTTTGTTGCCAGCTTTCAGCCACTTTTGTAGTTACCAGCAGTTCGCGTGTTGTCTGCTTCATCTGGTATTACATTTGGTTAAACAATACCTGAATATAAGGCTTTTTTTTGCCGGAAGGAATAGCAAAAAAGAATATATGCCGCGTGTTTTTTACAATATGCTGATTTACACATCAGTTCATATGTAAAACAGCCAGGTTATCGTTTAGTGAACATCTGGAAATCCTGCAATTTGTTGTCTTTTGTTGTCAATTTTCTATCCGGTTTCTGAAACTTCCGCATTTTTGTGTTGTATTTTGTTCCATTTTGATGCCATAAACATGGTTTTAAATTTTTGACCCGTTCTCAAAATGTTTATAGTACCCTATCATTCCAACCTGTACTTCAAAGAGCTGCAAACCTTGTATAAAATTACACAAAAAATATGTATTTTAAAAGTATAATTTTTGTATTTTACACCCGGAAAAACAGAACGATATGGTAGCATTTTTAGGAACCGGACTATTAGGAGCCAATTTCACGAAGGCATTACTGGCCAAAGGCGAAACGGTACAGGTATGGAACCGCAGCGCCGGTAAGGCGCACGCACTGGAAGCTCATGGCGCGATAGTACGCGACAGCCCGGCTGAGGCGGTAAAGGGCACACAGCGGGTACATATTGTAGTGTCGGACGACGATGCGGTAAATGCCGTCCTCGCAATGGCAGAGGCGGGCCTTGAACCAGGTACCATTATCCTGGACCACACCACTACCACTGTGGAGGGGGCTATACAACGCACGGAACAATGGAAGGCGAAAGGCCATACTTACGTACATGTACCCGTATTTATGGGTCCGGCTAACGCCCTGGACAGTACGGGCTATATGCTGATCTCAGGCGATCAGGCTGTGGCTCAACAAGTGATGCCCTGGATTGAAGCCATGACAGGCAAAGTGCTGAACTACGGCGAGAATACAGGCAAAGCAGCCGGGGTAAAGCTCATAGGTAATTTGTTCCTGCTATCGCTGACGGGCGGCTTGTCCGATATGCTGGCGTTGGGCAGCGCGGTGGGCGTTACAGGCGGTGATATAGCCCAACTGCTGGACGTATGGAACCCCGGCGCGGTCACACCTGCCCGGCTGCATCGTATATTGAAAAACGAATTTGACCACCCATCGTGGGAACTGCAAATGGCACGCAAAGATGCCCACCTGATGATACAGGAAGCTGCCAGGGGCGGCAAAACCATTCCGGCAACTGAAGCCATAGCGAAGCAAATGGACGAATGGCTAGCCAAGGGTTATGCAAAGAAGGATTGGATGATTGTGGCCTCGGGTAGTTTACCCACTACCCATTAAAGGTAGTAACCACATCTGGAACAAGAATGACAGACCAGCACAAAGAATTTCCATACATTTAATATCGAATGAAACGCCTGCTTAGATACGCACTCCTATTACTGGCATTGCTGGTAATATTCGTAGTATCGGTGGATATGTACGTGGCCTACTCTGTAAAGAAGCAGTTGTACGAGGATATACAAACCATAGGCCATAGAAAAGTGGGGTTGCTGCTGGGCACATCCAAATATGCAGCAGGCGGCCTTGTGAACCTGTACTATAAATATCGCATAGAAGCCACAGTGGCATTGTACCATGCAGGAAAGATAGATTTTGTACTGGTAAGCGGCGACAACAGGCGGGAAAACTACAACGAGCCCTGGACGATGAAAAAAGACCTGGAAGCGGCAGGCATACCCCCGGGCAGGATAATACTGGACTATGCGGGCTTCCGTACTTTAGACAGCATCATGCGCAGCAATGCAGTGTTTAATGCAGGCAGTATCATAGTCATTTCGCAAAGGTTTCATAACGAACGGGCTTTGTTTATCGCCAACCGCAAAGGCATCAACGCCATAGCATACAATGCGCAGGACCCGCCGCAGCACCTACAGGTAAAAGTGATGATACGCGAAAAGCTGGCGCGGGTAAAAATGCTGCTTGACCTGATATTGAATAAACAGCCCAAGTTTTATGGGGATAAGGTGATGATAGAAGATACTACGGCGGTGCCGGTGTTGGATACGGTGGCGAGTGAGGAATAATGTCATTTTACCGTTCCCCGTCCGTCAGATGTCATGTATTTTTCCGTTTTAGGTTTTTACTTTTGAATTTAAGTTCTGTACCCTTACCTTTGCGCAAAATTTCGCTAATATTCTTTCTTTTTATAATTAACAGATATGCCAAACGTTGGTAAGATTAAACAAATCATTGGTCCGGTAGTAGACGTGTACTTTAGCGGTGACAATAAACTGCCCGACATTTATAACGCATTGGAAATCAAGCGTGAAAGCGGTGAAACACTGGTACTGGAAGTACAGCAGCACCTGGGCGAAGACAGTGTACGTTGCGTAGCAATGGACAGCTCTGAAGGCCTGGTACGCGGTATGGAAGCTACGGATACCGGCAAAGCGATAGCGATGCCTGTAGGCGAGCAGATATATGGCCGATTGTTTAATGTAACCGGTGATGCTATCGACGGTCTTCCTCAGCCTGATAAAACAGGTGGTCGCCCGATACACGCTAAGCCGCCTAAGTTTGAAGACCTGAGTACAGCATCTGAGATACTGTTTACCGGTATCAAAGTAATCGACCTGATCGAGCCATATGCAAAAGGTGGTAAGATCGGTCTGTTTGGTGGTGCGGGTGTAGGTAAAACCGTATTGATACAGGAATTGATCAACAACATCGCGAAAGCATATAGCGGTGTATCCGTATTTGCGGGTGTAGGTGAGCGTACACGTGAGGGTAACGACCTGATGCGTGAGATGATCGAAGCCGGCATCGTAAAATATGGTGACAAGTTCAAACACAGCATGGAAGAAGGCGGATGGGACCTGAGCGCTGTGGATATGGACGAACTGAAAAAATCACAGGCTACCTTCGTATTCGGGCAGATGAACGAACCTCCCGGAGCACGTGCCCGTGTGGCCCTGTCCGGTCTTACTATGGCGGAATACTTCCGTGATGGTGATGGCAGCGGAAAAGGAAAGGATATCCTGTTCTTCGTAGATAATATCTTCCGTTTCACACAGGCAGGTTCTGAGGTATCGGCCCTGCTGGGACGTATGCCATCTGCGGTGGGTTACCAGCCTACCCTGGCTACAGAGATGGGTCTGATGCAGGAGCGTATCACTTCAACTAAAAACGGTTCAATTACATCGGTACAGGCGGTTTACGTACCTGCGGATGACTTGACCGACCCCGCTCCGGCTACAACTTTCGCCCACCTGGATGCAACTACGGTATTGAGCCGTAAAATCGCTGACTTAGGTATCTACCCTGCGGTTGACCCGCTGGATTCTACTTCACGTATCCTTACTCCACAGATAGTAGGTGACGCACACTACAACTGTGCTAACCGTGTGAAAGGTATCCTTCAGCGTTATAAGGAGCTGCAGGACATCATCGCCATCCTGGGTATGGATGAATTGAGTGAAGATGATAAACTGGTAGTATCACGTGCACGTCGTGTGCAGCGTTTCCTGTCTCAGCCATTCCACGTAGCAGAGCAGTTTACGGGTCTGCAAGGTGTACTGGTGCCTATCGAAGAAACTATCCGTGGTTTCAACATGATCATGGACGGTGAAGTGGATGAGTATCCTGAAGCTGCCTTCAACCTGGTAGGTACTATCGACGACGCGATAGAGAAAGGTAAGAAACTGATGGCGCAGGCTAAAGGATAATAAACCCCCTGACCCCCTGAAGGGGGAACGGATAATAAATATTTGTAACAAAAATAAATAGCCCCTTTAGGGGTTGGGGTATGCAACTAGATATTTTAACACCTGAGCAGAGTATATACAGCGGCACCGTGTATGGTGTGCAATTACCGGGCATCCAGGGCTCTTTCGAGATACTGGACAACCACGCACCTATCATAGCATCGCTGGGCAAGGGTAAAATGAAAATACTGAAGGACAAGAACACTACAGAGTTGTTTGAAATTTCGGGCGGCTTTGTAGAAGTACTGAACAACAAGGCCAGCGTGCTGATAGAAGGAGCTACTCCGTTGTCGTAACGTTGCCCCTGCATCCCTGGAAAGGGAACAGGCTGAATAATATTGCCGGATGCACATGCGTCCGGCTTTTCTTTTATATACTTGCAGAAATTAAGTTTCCCCGTCAACAGGGGCCACGGGTTTTGAACTTACCATTCTTCATAGCGCGCAGGTACATGCTCCGGCAAAAGGGGCGTTTCTCGGCATTCATCATCAGGCTGGCCATAGTGGCTACAGCCTTGAGCGTGGCAGCTATGATAATAGCCCTGGCGCTGATAGTAGGATTCAAACAGCAGATAAGCCGCAACATCTTCAATTATTGGGGGCATATACACGTAACGCTCTACAGTCCTGCGTATGCATCTATCATATCCCCCGACCCGATGGTGCTGGATGAGGATATACAGGAAAAAATACAAGCCTTGCCCGGGATACAGTCCATGTCTCCATACGCTATCAGGCCGGCCATTATCAATGCTAACCAGCTGATGGAAGGCATACAACTGAAAGGTGTGGTTGAGGGTTATGATTTCAGCACAATACAATCTACCGGGCCGGACTTTTCTGACACGGCCTATTCCAAAGAGATCATCCTGTCGAAAACAACGATGGACAGGTTGAAGCTGAAAGACGGTGACGAACTGCTGCTCTACTTCCTGGATGCACATTCTACCGTGCCCAGAATACGCAAGGTTGTAGTAGCCGGCAGTTATCATACAGGTATGGACGATATAGATGCGCACTACGCCATCTGTGATATCCGCCTGCTACAGCGCATCAACCTGTGGAACAGCGACCAGGTGAACGGCTACCAGCTTACCCTTGCCAATCCTGCAGAGGCACAAGCTACGGCTGATAAAATATTCAACGAGATACTGCCCCGCGAAACACAACTGGTAGCCAGCAGCATGTACGATCTGTTCCCGGGCATATTCGACTGGCTGAAATTATTAGATACCAACGCTATAGTGGTGATTGTCATCATGAGTATAGTGGCCATCATCAACCTGGTAGCTGCACTGCTGATACTGATAGTGAACCAGGCACGTATGGTAGGCCTGCTGAAAGCCCTTGGCATGGCCGAAGGGCAGATGCGGCAGATATTCCTCTACCACGCCTCGCTGATTGGCATTGCGGGTATAGTAGCGGGCAATATCCTGGCTATAGGCTTCTGCATTATACAACAAGAAACGGGTTTCCTCACTTTGTCGGAAACCGCCTACTCCATGCAATATGTGCCGGTGCAAATTGTTTGGTGGCACCCTGTTGTCATAAGTATATGTACGCTGCTGCTATGCATACTTTGTATGTGGGTGCCAACGTTGTATATTCGTAGGGTGCAGCCCGCAAAAGTGTTGCAATTCAAATAACAGGTTACCCGCGGTATTGAGCAATAAAGAACTATACAGACAATTCTGCGCGGCAGAAAATACGATTCCTCTCTTTCTGAAAGACTGGTGGTTGGATGCTGTATGCCCAGATTGGGATGTAGCAGTAGTGAAGAACGGCGACCGGATATCGGGCGTATGGCCATACAGGATAGAGAAGAAAATCAATATATCCATAATTCGCGACCAGGTGCTGACACCCTATATGGGGCCCTATGTGTTTTACCCGCACGACCTGAAACATTCCAAACGCGACAGTTTCCAGCACGATACCATTGCCGCCCTGCTGGACGAAATGCCGGATGCTAAAGTATGGCATGTATCGGCTTTCCCTGGGCTGAAGCAAGTGGGGCTGTTTACAGCTGAAGATTTCGACGTGCAGGTAAGACAGACATTCATCATGCCCTTGCATGAGCCAATAGAAGACGTATTCA
>DATCSV010000498.1:0-8073 GCA_036568285.1 Flavipsychrobacter sp.
AAATCAAAGAGGGAACCTATTCTGCCACTGCGTATTTTCAAAGCCCCTAACCTGACACAGGGAAATGTCGTGATGGGATTAATGGCAGCTTCCTGGATACCACTTTGGTTTTTCCTGAATTTATACCTGCAGCAAATACTAAACCTGAATGCATTTAAAAGTGGAATGGCCCTGCTGCCCATGACTATACTCATCATGGTGTTAATGGTGGGCGTTACCGGGAAACTGGTTGCGAAGCATGGCTATAAGAAAATAATGATTGCGGGATTAGTTTCATTAGCGGTTTCTCTCGTACTGTTCAGCATTGCACCAACAGATGGTTCGTATCTCATTCACGTTCTGCCCGCTTCTTTGTTAGGAGCGCTGGGTATGTCGCTAGCGTATATCCCCACAACAATGGCATCTATGTCCGGCGCGAAGCCTGAAGAAACTGGATTGGCATCCGGGATAGTAAATACCAGCTACCAGGTAGGATCTGCGTTAGGTTTGGCATTGGTTGCAGTTGTGGCATCGGCAGTTACAGCTACGTCAATGGAGAGCGGTGTTGATAGCGTTACGTCCTTGAATTCCGGTTTCAGTGCCGCATTCATCGGTGCGGCAGTGATTGCAGTGGTGAATGTCTTTATCGCGACTTTCAAAATAAAATAGAGATGCAACCCGTATATCGTTGGAGAACTTACAGTATCGTGCGAGAGACGCACGATACTGTAACTGTAGTGTTTGACACGAATGGTAGGAATTTTCCACATATTCCGGGTCAATACATGCATATTTTCCTGGAGGTTAATAATGAAGTGATATCCAGGCCGTACTCCTTAAATAGTATAGAAGGGGAGCGACCGGCAGTAACCGTAAAACGTGTTGATGGTGGATCCATGAGCAACTATATCGTTGACAATGCTGAACAAATTGAATATTGGGATGTCGGTGGTTGTTTGGGCAAGTTTTATGATGTTGCGGATAATAAGAAGCCATCCACCACGATATTGATTGGAGCCGGTAGCGGCATGTCGCCTATATTTTCAATACTCAAGCACGAGCTGTTAAATACACAAAATAAAGTCCTGCTAATTGATGTAAACAAAACTCAGCAGGACGTTTTGTATGCTGAAAAGCTGTTGGCATTAAATAATATGTTTGCTGACAGGTTTGTGTCTTACCATGTGTTCTCCAGGCAAAAAACATCGGGTGATATAGGTGGCAATGTAATCTATAGCCGACTAGCTGCTCTTCATCTGAAAAAGATTATTAAGACAGTATTGGGTGCTGAGTACACCCTGTCTGTGGTATATATATGTGGCCCTGAGGGTTTTGTGCATCTTGCAGAGGAATGTTTGTCTAATATGGGTATCTCTAATGTTAAAACTGAACTGTTTTTCACGAGCAAACCCGCTTCGGCCTTGCCACAGGAACCCACTGAGGTATTGTTTCATTTCAATGATACGACTTATCTGCTTGATGTTGAGCCAGGTCAATCAGTATTGCAGGCGGCAATAGATGATAAGATTCCGGTTCAATATTCATGTCAAAGTGGTACCTGTGGCATGTGCAGTGCCAGGCTGCTTTCGGGGGAGGTATATATGGCCGCCAACTATGCACTGAGCAGTGCAGAAGTAGCTGATGGACTGCGCTTGATGTGCCAGAGTTATCCTGCTAACAACGATGTTGAAATGGCTGCAGAGTACCAATAGGAAAATTATATAAAAATGATCCGTCAACATATAACAGTCAGGCGTGAACGCGAAAGTACCTTTGCTATATGATATACGCAATGATAATAATTCAGGTTTTCGGAACCTTTGACGAATATAAAAAAGCAAACTAAAAATTGAATATATGGAAACAATGAAATTCAAAACTACAATCAAGTGTATGGGATGTGTTGCAAATGCAACTCCTCATCTGGACCAGGTTGTAGGAGAAGACAACTGGGAGGTAGATATTCAAAATCCTGAAAAAATACTGAGTATTGTATCGGATGAATATATCACGCCCGAAGAAGTGATAAATGCGGTAGTCAAGGCCGGATATAAAGCTGAGAGAATAGATTAAAAGACTCGTAAGTGAGGGTTTCGTAGTAGTGATTAAGCCGGAGTAAAATCCGGCTTTTTTCATTGTAAAATCTTATACAAATCACATGTTATTATGTAACAACTATCGAATGGGTGCGGAGTAGCTTTGTAAAAAATAAATAAAATGAAAAAAGCAACATTAGTTATCGCGATTATTATCTGCTCTTTGCCGACAGTATTTGCACAGACTTCAAAATACACGAAAACAATGCAAATGTATTTAGAGGTTAAAAATGCCCTGGTGACAGATAATTCAAAGGTGGCAGCATCTGCTGCAAAGCAATTGTCTGAGAGTATAACACGCCAGGACAACGCAGGCGCGAAGGTTTCAAAGTTAGCAGCAACTATTGCAGGCACTAATGATATATCAGCACAGCGAAAAACCTTTGTACAACTGTCGAAATTGCTAGTTGATAATATAGGTGAGTACATCGGAAACGAACCGGTATATATCGACTATTGCCCAATGAAGAAAGCATACTGGATAAGCGAAGTAAAGGAGATAAGGAATCCATACTACGGTGCTTCAATGCTTACTTGTGGTAAAATCACAGAAACTAAATAAAGGTGAGATGAAAAATAGAATCATTTTGATAACCACAATTTTGGCAACTGTACTTTTTAGATCGTGTGTTGAGAGGAATCCGCAACAAAACGAAGATACCCCTTCACGGCATATGGCGGCTGTGTCATACATGAATGAGTCGTCAATCCATGCTATGAATATTGTTCCTGCTGAGGAGGTGTGTATGGTGAACAATACATACCTGGCGAAAAAGCAAATTGAAGTGAAGCTAAATGGTAAGAAGTACTACGGATGCTGCGAAATGTGTGAAAAAAGAATTCCTGAAGACATAAACGCGCGTATTGCAATTGATCCTGTTTCGAAAAGGGAAGTTGATAAGGCAGACGCTATAATAGCTGTTACGGGTAAAAACGGAGAAGTGTCCTATTTCGAGAACAAAGCAAATGTTGAATTGTTTTTTGATAATCAGAAGTATAACTAATAGTACATGTTTGATGCCGGATGCATAACCTTAATATGTAACATATCCTGATAACTAGTAAATGAAATTTATAAAATGGACTTTAAGAATATTTTTCAGAAAAAGGTGTTGTCGCTGACGTTGTCTATACTGTTTGCGTCACAATTTGCCGAAGCGCAAAAGGTGATTCATTACGACTTGTATGTAGATGATACAGTTGTTAACTATGCCGGTAAGGAGAAGCGGGCTATTGCAGTAAACGGACTGATACCTATGCCGACGCTTGAATTTACACAAGGCGATACAGCAGAGATCGTGGTGCATAATAAGCTTAACGAATCGACATCCTTGCATTGGCATGGTGTGTTTTTGCCTAATAAAGAAGACGGCGTTCCATTCCTGACGCAAATGCCGATTCCGCCGGGCGCGACCTATACTTACCGCTTCCCAATCATTCAAAACGGAACCCATTGGTACCACTCTCATTCAGGTTTGCAGGAGCAGATTGGCATGTATGGTAATTTTATCATGCATAAGAGAGTGGATGACGCTACTTTCAGAAAAGGCATTGACGACTTGCCATCTGTACCTGTTGTGATAAGTGAGTGGACGAACCTAAAACCCGAAAACGTACATAGGATGTTGCACAGTGCTACAGACTGGTTTGCAATTAAAAAGGGAGCTACTCAAAGTTATTCAGAGGCAATAAGGGAGGGGAGGTTCGGTACGAAAATTACGAACGAATGGAAGCGAATGCTGGCAATGGACGTGAGTGATGTTTATTACGACAAGATACTATTAAATGGCAATAACACTACTGAGCTTAAAAGTATAGACGGGCAAGAACTAAAGAAAGGAGACAAGGTGAGGTTACGCATATCTAACGGAGGGGCATCATCTTATTTCTGGTTGCGTTATGCCGGTGGTAAAATGACAGTAGTAGCAAGTGATGGGAATGACGTAGAGCCTGTAGAGGTAGACAGGTTGATAATTGCTGTGTCAGAAACATATGACGTGGTAGTTACAATACCTGAAGACGGTAAAGCCTATGAGTTTATGGCGACTACCGAAGATAGGACACAATCCGCAAGCTATTTTATTGGCAATGGAATAAAGCAGTTTGCAGGGCCCATGCCACGTCTGAAATATTTTGACGGGATGAAGATGATGAATGATATGATGAAGATGGATGGCAATCTTGACGACATGGGTATGAATATGAGCCTGAATCAAATGGATATGAATGTAGTAATGTATCCTGAAATAACAGGCCACAAAGAGGGCCATAATCACAAGAGTCATGATGATGATCCTAACCGCTATAATGCGAATGCATTGAGCAATATTGTCACCCTTAATTATTCAATGCTCAAATCTCCATATAAAACGACATTGCCTGCAAGCTCTACTGTAAAAGATATCAGGTTCGAGCTGACAGGCAATATGAACAGGTATGTATGGAGCATGGATAACAAAGTATTATCTGAGGCTGATAAAATACTAGTAAAGAAAGGTGAGGTGCTTCGTATAACAATATACAATAACTCTATGATGCGGCACCCGATACATTTGCACGGGTTTGATTTCAGGCTGTTAAATAAGCATGGTGAAAACGCTCCATTGAAAAATATCATTGATATCATGCCAATGGAGACTGATACAATTGAGTTCCTGGCAAATGAGGAAGGCGACTGGTTTTTCCATTGCCATATACTATATCACATGATGGCAGGGATGAATCGTGTATTCTCTGTAGATGACTATGAAAACCCATATCTGCCCGATAAGGCTAAGGCATATAGAATGCTGCAACGTGAAAGTAATATGCCTCATTTTACTGCGCAAAATGATATTGCAACAAATGGTAACGACGGTGAGTTGATGCTCATGAACGCAAGGTGGAATTTAGGTTCGGAATGGCGTTTAGGGTACAACAATATGCATGGATATGAAGTTGAAACGCACCTGGGACGGTTTATAGGTAAAACACAGTGGATAATGCCATTTATTGGCTTTGATTGGCGCTACCGTGTTATGGGCATTGACGAACATGAGGAAAACATCTTTGGCCAGGTTAATAAGAAGGACAACAGAGCAGCTGTGAGCCTTGGCTTGATGTATACACTACCTATGCTTATCAATGCCCAGGCAGAAATTTATCATGATGGTATATTCAGATTATCACTAATGAGGGAAGATATTCCTGTTGCCAAACGACTGAGAGCCGGTTTTATGGTTAATTCTGACCTGGAATATATGGTTGACTTGCGGTACATATTAACAAGAAACCTCGGTATCCGGACGCATTATGATAGTGATATGGGTATCGGAATAGGGTTGTCAATTAATTATTAATAATCAAACTTTCTTTTGACTATAGGTAGATGTGTTGCAGCAGTCAACATACTCCACAACAAATAACAATTAAACTAATCAAGAACTATTTATGAAAAGAACAATTATTGTTGCTTTAATAGCAACTGTTACCTCGCTATGTGCGAATGCTCAAATGCCTTATGACGTAAGTGTGTCTAAGGCGAGTTATGTGCCCTTAGACAGTGCTTATAAGCTAAGCGGTACATCGGTTTGGGATGAAGAGACATATCATATTGACATCCCGTTCTCATTTAAGTTAAATGGTAAGTCAATATCCCGGATATTTCTACAGGGTTCTGAAATGATGTATTCAGATACCGCGGGCATTGTAGATGGGTTTGCTATAGTAGCTGCGGATCTGATTGATCGTGGTATATTGGATTCTGCATTACTTTCGCGGTCTCCTTTAAGCTATAAATTGGAAGGACCAGTTAATGACAGGGTATTGAAAATAGAGTTAGCTAATGTTGGCTTCGCAGATGAGCTCTGGCTGGAAACTATAGATGATTACATGAATATTCAAGTATGGTTTTACGAGAAGGACGATGTAATAGAGTTACGCTATGGTAAGTCATCTGTAGTTGACTTTGCCTCGTATTTCCCGCTTGGTTTTTTCACCGGTTTCGTGAAGAATATTGACCAGTCTCAATCTACATTTGATATTTTATATATTCTGAGTGGTGATCCTGCAGCGCCAACTATCGATAGCTTTATACAAGACGGCTTTAGCATGGGCTTAAATACTATACCTGATTCAGGGGCTGTATATCGCTTTACACCTAAAAAGACTACGACTACGGGTGTAAACGATGTTCAGTACTTACAGAACATTAGAATTTACCCTACAGTTTCTGCAAGTCAAATTAGCATCGATAACCCTTATGACTACGCTGTTACTTATAAAATGCTATCACTAAACGGAAGTACATTATCGATGGGTTCAGTATCTCCGGGCAGAAATATTGTAAACATTGAGAATTATCCGGGTGGTCTGTATATTATGAGATTAGAGTATCAATCAAATCATATGGCAGTCAAGCTTATAAAGCAGTAGCCTGATTTTCGAAATCATATCAGGGTATTCTTTATCCGGAATACACATGGTCAGGGACAAATTAGAGCTATTGGGTTAGATATATGAAGGGGTGCATAAAAGTAAAGCACCCCTTCAGTTTTCTTAATGAATAAATGAATAAAGGATAGCATTTATGCTATCCTTTATTCATCAAATAGTAATATTCATCTTACCTGTTGAGCACGAACCTCAGGTTGGTTACATCACCGTCAATAGCAATGTTCACCTGGTACATTCCGTTGGGCAGATCGTATTGCAACTGTATCGGCAGGTTGAAATTAATGCCATTGGCAGGGTAAGACTGTGTAAACACCGTTTGTCCCAGTGAGTTGGTAATTCTTACCATTACGTCCTTGCTCGTCACAGGCTTGTTGAGCGTACCCTTGATGTTGAACTGCCCTTTGTTGGGGTTGGGGTATAGGCTCATGTCTGCAAAGGTTTTAGACAGCTCGGCAGTACCCGTTGTTATTATCTTACTATTTACCTGCAGCAGTTCAGGATTTACGCAAGCCTCGCTGCTGGCCATTTGTACGTGTATCTTGTCAGTTTTTTCAATGCCTACTGCGTCATACGTTTCACTGGTAGCGCCCGGTATTGGCACAGTGTTTTTGTACCATTGGTAAGACGGGTTAGCACCGCCGTTAGTAGGTATTGCTGTAAACCTGAATGTTTCATTACCTACATAATAAACAATCACACCAACAGAGGGGTCTATCAACTGATTAACGCTGAACGACACAGGCAGGCTTTCCTCAGGGAATACACAGGTAGCGCTGCTTATAAAGCGGCACTGTATCATATCCCCGTTGCTGAGCGATGTGATTTTCATCGTGCCACCTGTTTCACCCGGTATGTCCGCGCCGTTCAGCATCCATTGGAATGATGGAGTGGGGCCTGCGTTAGTGTAATACGTGTACATTGTCACCTCTGTATTATTACATATCACGCTATCGGGGTTTGGTGTTATTACGATGCTCGACCTTGTAGTCTGATTGATGGTCATCGTCAGGGTATTGCTGGTTACCGTAACAGGAGAAGGACATTTGAGGTTGCTGGTCATTCTGCAACGCACCTGATCACCGTCCAGCAGCTGTGCAGCCAGGTAGGTGTCTATATTAGCACCCACAGGTTGTCCGTTCACCTGCCACTCGTAGGCAGGCTTCGTACCACCATTGGTGATGTTGCTCCTGAACACTGCAGGTTTGCCACTACACCATGAAGTGCCAACGTCAGATGTAACAGTGATCGTAGGAGTTGAGTACTGGGTTACCTTCATTGTTATTGCGTTGTCGCTCTTCACAGTTTTTGGCGAAGGGCAAGCTATGTTTGAAGTCATGTCGCACCATACCAGGTCTCCATTGGCCAATGCTGTGGTAGTGTAAGTACTGCCTGTAGCTACTGCTGCGCCATTGCGCTTCCATACATAAGTTGGGTTAGTGCCACCATTAGTTGGAGTCGGCGTAAATGTAACTGAAGAGCCCATGCATATATCATCATCGCTCACGCTAACCGTAGCAGATGGCAGCACTAGCGGGTTCACTGTCAGGGTAGCTACAGAAGTGGT
>DATCSV010000499.1:0-5057 GCA_036568285.1 Flavipsychrobacter sp.
AGTTAATCATCAGCTATATCGGCTATAAGTCTGATACGCTGGTGGTATCTGCTAATAAAAACAACTACAGCGTAGCCCTGCAACCCACCGGCGCACAGATGGAGGAATTGGTAGTAACCGGCACTATGAAAGAGGTAAGCCGCATGAACAGCCCCATACCTGTAGAGATATTCACCCCGCAGTTCTTTAAAAAGAATCCTACGCCCAGCCTCTTTGACGCATTGGGCATTATCAACGGTGTACAGCCGCAGGTCAATTGTAATGTGTGCAACACGGGCGATATACACATCAATGGTATGGAAGGTCCTTATACTATGATACTGATAGACGGTATGCCCATAGTTAGCGGCCTGGCTACAGTATATGGGCTCAGTGGCATTCCCAACAGTATGGTAGAGCGGCTGGAAGTGGTGAAGGGCCCTGCATCATCGTTATATGGTTCTGAAGCTATGGGCGGTGTCATCAATGTGATCACCAAAAAAGCGGAGCGTGCACCACTGCTCAGTGTGGACCTGATGGGTACTACCTGGCAGGAATACAATGCAGATGTAGCGGGCAAGTTCAGCCTCGGTAAATTGAATAATATGACCGGTGTAAGCTATTACAACTATAATACACCCTTCGATAAAAATAATGACGGCTTCACCGACCTGACCTTGCAAAACAGGGTGTCGGTGTTCAACAAGCTCAGTGTAGAGCGTGAGGAGGACAGGATAACATCGCTGGCCACACGCTATGTGTGGGAAAACCGTTGGGGCGGGCAGATGAACTGGAACAAGGACTGGCGGGGTACAGACAGCATCTACGGCGAGAGTGTATATACCCGCAGGTGGGAGTTGATAGGCATGTACCAACTGCCGTTGAAAGAGCGCATCATCACCCAGTTTTCGTACAACTGGCACAACCAGGATTCTTACTATGGCACCACGCCTTATATGGCCACCCAGCAGGTATTGTTTGGCCAGGCGTATTGGGATAAGAAAATCGGCGCGAGGCACAACCTGTTGTTAGGTTCTTCATACCGTTATACATATTACGATGATAATACACCTGCCACTGCGGAAGCAGATAACGGCATGAGGAACAAACCAGCTGTTACGCCACTGCCCGGTGCTTATATACAAGACGAGTGGGCTTTTGCTAAAAAGCATACACTGCTGCTGGGCTACAGGTACGATTATGACAGGAACCACGGCCATATCCATTCGCCAAGGTTGGCGTACAAATATTCGCCTGATAACAATAATACCCTGCGCGCCAGCTTTGGTACCGGCTACAGGGTAGTCAACCTGTTTACTGAAGACCATGCGGCACTTACCGGTGCGCGCGAAGTAGTGATAGCATCTGCGCTCGATCCTGAACGCTCGTACAACAGCAATCTGAATTTTGTAAAACGTATACCGTCAGATGTGCTGTTTATAGGCATTGACGCCACTGCTTTTTATTCCTATTTTACTAATAAGATAGTAGCCGATTTTGACAGCGACCCTAATAAGATCATCTATGATAACCTGGATGGTTATGCCGTATCGCAGGGTATATCTGTTAATACTGACTTTACCTTTAATATCCCTTTCAAATTCAGCGCGGGCGTTACCTACATGGACGTATATCTTATACAGGACGACGGCACGGGCAACATGCTCAGGCAGCAGCAAATGTATGCCCCCAAATGGTCGGGCAATTTTATTGCCAGCTATACCTTCCCCCGCCGTATGCTAACTATCGACCTGACCGCCAAATGGAATGGCCCTATGCGCCTGCCTGTGTTACCTAACGACTATCGCCCGGAATATTCACCATTTTATACCATCGCCAACCTGCAGGTAACTAAAAAGTTCAGCAGGAACTTTGAAATATATGGTGGTGTGAAGAACCTATTCAACTTTGTACCGAAAGACCCTATACTGCGCCCCTTCGATCCATTTGACAAAAACGTAGATGACCCTGTAAGCAATCCCAACGGATATACTTTTGATCCGTCTTACAATTTCGCCTCTATGCAGGGTATCAGGGGCTTCATGGGCCTCCGCTGGTTCCTGGAGAGAAAAGGTTAGGATTTATTCCTTATCTTTAGACTGTTGTACAATTGCTATTCAATTGCGTACGGCAGCTTACCCCATAAAACAACGGAATGAAGAAGTACTGCCTGCTCCTTATACTTGTTTTAATTTCATGTGCCACACAGGCCCAAACCAGGCCGGCCGCCGTGCCAGACACTACGGCGATGGCGGATTCCATTAAGACCGAGGTGTTGATGGCCAATACCCAACTGTTGCAGCAACTGGACTCGATGCGCAGGGTTGACTCAACCCGTAAGGCTGTACTGGAAGAAGAGCTGAAATCGCTGAAGACAACTGACAACCTGAAGAAACAGGAACTGCTGGCAGAGCTGGAAAAAATAAAAGCTGATGAAAGGGAGAAGCTGGCAAAGAAGAGGTCGCAGATTGACTCGCTGAAGCAGGTAGTGAGCGGCTATCCCGTGTCTCCGTTCCTTGATACTATACTATATGTGTATACGGCATTAGGGCCTTTTTCCCCATCTATGCGCGCCATTAATACTGAAAAGCGTATTGAAGAAATGGAAGACGATATGCTCTTTCATGTGGACTCGTTAATAATATTTAATTCAGAACAGACGGTCGACCTGTTATACCGCGATGTAATAATACTCAGTATTACTGACGCAGACGCTTTGTGGATGGGCATGAGTAAAGCAGAACTGGGTAAATATTATAAAGACAGGATAGCCAAAAGCATTAGCGACTACCGCTCAGCTACCAGCGTGCAAACCTTGCTGAAGGAAATTGGGCTGGCGCTGCTGGTAGTCATCTTCGTCTATTTCCTCATCAAATACCTGAACAAAGGGTATAAGCTATTGAGAGTAAAAATAAGAGATGGAAGAGACAAGTGGATAAAGGGTATCAAAGTAAGAGGGTATGAATTGTTTACCGCCCAGAAGCAGGTAGTGGCTATGCACATAGCGCTCAATATCATCCGGTGGATATTGATATTCCTCATTATATACCTGATGCTTCCGGTACTCTTCGGCATATTCCCGTGGACAAAAACCTTATCGGGTACGCTGTTTGGCTATGTACTCAATCCGCTGAAGAATATATTTATGGCTATATGGGATTATATACCCAAGCTCATATCTATTCTTATTATCCTGTTTGTCTTCAGGTATGTTTTCAAAGCATTGAAATTCTTCAAAAACGAGGTGGAACGTGGTGTACTGGTAATTCCGGGCTTTTATACAGAGTGGGCTTCACCTACGTATCAAATCATACGTGTACTTATAATAGCGTTCATGCTGATCGTTATCTTTCCCTTCCTGCCGGGGTCAGATTCGGCGGTATTCAGGGGCGTGTCAGTATTCCTTGGTGTTTTGTTCACATTCAGTTCATCGGGATCGTTATCCAACATTTTTGCCGGCCTTGTGTTAACCTATATGCGTGCCTTTAAAATAGGCGACAGGGTGAAGATCGGAGAGTCTGTAGGCGACATCATTGAAAAAACACTGCTGGTGACAAGGCTACGCACTATCAAGAATGAAGATATTACCATACCCAATTCTACTGTGCTCAACAGCCACACGATCAATTACAGTGCTGCCGCCGGCGAGATAGGCCTCATTGTGCATTCTACTGTTACCATTGGCTACGACGTGCCCTGGAAGCATGTGCATGAATTACTGATCAACGCTGCGTCAGATACTGTATATATTATCAATAATCCGAAACCTTTTGTATTGCAAACCAGCCTGGATGATTTTTACGTGAGCTACCAGGTGAATGCATATACCAAAGAGCCGTCGAAGCAAGCTGAGATATATTCGTCGCTACACCAGAATATACAGGATAAATTCAACGAAGCGGGGGTAGAGATCATGTCGCCGCACTACAAGGCCCTGCGCGATGGCAACCAGGCAACCATACCGGCAGACTACCTGCCTGCGGAATACATAGCTCCACCGTTTAAGGTGGATGCGAAGGGTAAAGATGAAAAGAAATAGTTTTTGGATATAACTATTACATTTGTCAACGAAGAAAGCATAGACAATAGATGAGCCATCCGAAGAAACTGAAAGAACTGGCAGCCACTGCCATTTGCGGCAACGATATTACCTCTTCCTGTTTGTATGTATCTGCGCTTACCATAGCATATGCCGGCCAGTATGCCTGGATATCGCTACTGATTGTAGCAGCAGTGCTGTTCATGTACAGGAAAATATATGGTGAGGTGGTAGGCGCGCTGCCACTCAATGGCGGAGCCTACAATGTATTGCTCAATACCACCAGCAAGAGCAATGCATCCGTTGCGGCATGTCTTACTATTTTATCCTATATGGCTACCGCTGTCATATCCGCTACGGAGGCTATGCACTACCTGCACAGTATTTTTCACCAGGTTCCGGTGTTTATGGCTACAATGGGATTGTTGTTATTCTTCCTTTTGCTGACCATCCTGGGTATTAGCGAAAGCGCGGTTGTGGCGATAGTGATATTTGTTATCCATATGCTCACCATGGCGCTGCTTATTGGAGCCGGTATCTGGTTTGTAGCTACGCACGGCTTCGATATTTTTACAGTCAACTTCAAAAGACCTGTAGAGGGTAGTATACTGACGGCATTATTCCTGGGTTTCAGTACGGCTATGTTGGGCATATCCGGCTTTGAGAGCTCGGCCAACTTCGTGGAAGAACAGGCACCAGGTGTATTTCCTAAGACACTCCGTAATATGTGGATAGCGGTGACCATTATCAACCCCTCTATTGCCATAATAGCCATCATGGTATTACCCATTGATGAAGTATTACAAAACCAGGAGGCTTTACTGTCGCATATGGGCGACAAGTCAGCCGGTAGCTGGCTGGCTGCTATCATATCAATAGATGCTGTATTGGTGTTAAGCGGTGCGGTGCTTACCTCATTTGTGGGTGTTGGTGGATTGATGAAACGTATGACACTGGATAGGGTATTGCCGCAGTTTCTGCTGAAAGAAACAAAAAAAGGTAGTTCGCCCAGGATACTATTGGTTTTCTTTTTATTATG